>JAQCLA010000070.1 GCA_027592105.1 Pseudomonadota bacterium
ACGATGGTCATGATCTGGCCCTCCCAAGCCGTGCATCTGGACAATCTCTAGCGGCCGCGTCAGACTAGATCAATGGTATATCAATTTTGACTGGACAGCCAATGCGCGGCGCGCTGCCCATCTATCTCAGGATCGCCGAGGGGCTGACACGCGACATCGCGGCGGGTCGGCTGGGCGTGGGTGAGCGGCTCCCGCCAGAACGCGCGATGGCCGCCGATCTGGGCGTCACTGTCAGCACTTTGCGCAAGGCGCTGGGGGTCTTGTCGGATCGCGATTTGCTGGAACGCCGCCAAGGATCGGGCAATTACGTCAAGCAAGGCGATCTGCGCCAAGGCACTTATGCGCTGTTTCGCTTGGAGCGGCCTATGGGCGGCGGCCTTCCGACGGCCCAGCTGATGTCTTTTGCCCGGCGGGCAAAGCCCGCCGATCTTCCCGAACTCGGCTCTGATGCGCCGGAGGCTTGGCATTTCCGGCGCATCCGCGCGCTCGACCACATCCCCGTCGCGGTGGAGGATATCTGGCTCGATGGTCGCTTCACTGGACCACTGAGCGAGAAAAGCGTCTCGGAATCGCTATACCGCAGCTATCGCGAGATCTTGGGCCTTCAAATCATGCGTGCCGAGGATCGCTTATCGGCTGGCCCCCTACCCGATTGGGCCGATGGCTGGCTGGACCAGCCCAAAGGCGCGATGATGGGGCTTGCCCGCCGCCGGGCTTTCGATGCAGATGGCCGCGCGGCCGAGGTCTCGACCACATGGTTCGATCCGACCCGCGCCGCCTATGTGGCACGTATTCCATGACACAGCTGGGGAGGGCTGGCGCATGATCCGTTACGGTATCATCGGTTCGGGCATGATGGGCCAAGAGCATGTTCGCAATATCGCGCTCTTGCCCGATGCGGCGGTCACGGCCTTTGTCGAACCCGATCCGGGCATGGTGGCGCGCACCCGCGCGCTGGTGCCCCACGCCGCCCATGTCGCCGATATCGCGACACTTCTGGCGCGCGATGATGTGGATGCGCTGCTCATCGCCTCGCCCAACCACATGCATATCGGCCAGTTGACCCAGATCGCGGCGATCCGGCCCCTGCCCGTTCTGGTCGAAAAGCCGCTTTACACCGACGAGGCGCAATTGCCCGAACTGGAACGGCTGATGCGTGCCTATCCCGCGCCTGTCTGGGTCGCGATGGAATACCGCTACATGCCGCCTGTGCAGATGTTGCGCGACAAGGTGGCCGCGGCCACGGGCGGCATCCGCATGCTGTCGATCCGCGAGCATCGCTTTCCTTTTCTCGAGAAGGTGGGCGATTGGAACCGTTTCAACCGCAATACGGGCGGGACCTTGGTCGAGAAATGCTGCCATTTCTTCGACTTGATGCGGCTGATCCTTGATGACGAACCCCAGCGTGTCATGGCCAGCGCGGGCCAAGCCGTGAATCATCTCGACGAGCGCTATGAAGGCCAAACCCCCGATATCTGGGATCATGGCTATGTCATCGTCGATTTCGCTCGCGGCGCACGCGCCATGCTGGAATTGTGCATGTTCGCCGAAGGGTCGCGCTACCAAGAAGAGATTTCGGCCGTCGGCCCCTTGGGCAAGATCGAGGCCTTGGTCCCCGGCCCCACGCGTTTTTGGAATGTCGACGCTGGCCCCGCCCCCACCCCACAGGTGATTATCAGCCCGCGCAACCCCACCGGGCCCATCGCACATGATGTGCCCGTCGATCCCGCCCTTTTGGCCGCAGGCGACCATAATGGCGCGACATTCTACCAACATCAGGGCTTTTTAGACTGTATCCGCACGGGCCGCCGCCCCGATGTCACGCTGCGTGATGGCGCGCAGGCCGTGGCCATGGGGCGGGCGGCGCAGCGTTCGGCGCAAACCGGACAGGCTGTTTTACTCGACTGAGCCATGGCATAGGCTGGCTGTATGAACAGGCGCATCGACATCGGGATCGACGGGGGCGGCACGGGCTGCCGGGTGGCGCTTTCGGTCAATGGCCGCCCGGTGCATGAGACCACGGGCGGCCCCGCCAATATCGTCACCGACCCAGCCGGGGCCGAGGCCGCGATTAGGCTGGCCTTGAGTGCTGCTTTGGCCGCGGAGGGGCTTGATCTGGCCGATCTGCAAGATGCCCGCATCTGCGCCGGGCTTGCCGGCGGGCGGCTTGCCGGTGCGGCGGATCGCTTTGCCACGCGCCTGCCTTATCTTGCCTATGTGGTCGATGACAGCGTCACTGCCTTTGAAGGGGCATTGGGCGGGCGCGATGGCAGCTTGGCCAGCCTTGGCACCGGCAGTTTCTTTATCGCCAAGCAAAATGGTGTGATCCGCCATCACGGCGGTTGGGGCTTTCAGCTTGGCGACGAAGGCGGCGCTGCTTGGGCCGGGCGCATGGCGCTTTCCCTTTCTCTGCGCGCCTGTGACGGGCGCATGCCCGACGATCCCTTGGCGCATGCCTTGATGCAAGCCTGCGCCCCGCATCCGGTGTTATGGGCGCAAACGGCAAAACCCGGGGATTTCGCCGATCTCATGCACATCATGGGCGCGTACCCCGAAAGCCCCATCGCGCAAAAGGTACAGGGCGCGGTGTTGCAGGTCTTGGTCGAAGGGCTCAGGGATTTGGGTCATCGGCCCGGCCAACCGCTTGTGGTCACAGGCGGATTGGGCACGCGCCTCGTGCCGCAGCTTCCCGCCGATCTGGTCAAGGATCTTTGCCCGCCACAGGGGCGCGCCCTTGATGGTGCATTGCAACTGGCGCGGGGCTTGCCATGAGCTGGTTCACGGGCCTCGATGTTTTGGATGCGACCGGCCTACACCGCGATATCGCGCTGCGCATCACCGCGGATGGGGCCGAGATTGCCCCGCGCGCGGGGCAAAGCGGCACGGATCTGTCGCGCGATGGCACGCGGGCCTTGGTCACGCCGGGCCTTGTCGATCTTCAGGTCAATGGTGGTGCCGGGCGCTTGCTGGGCGATTTCACCACCATCGCCGATTTACAAGCCATGGACGTCGCCCATTGGGCCACTGGCACGGCGGCAGTTTTGCCCACGCTTATCTCGGACAGGCCCGAGGTGGTGCGCCGGGTCATTGATCTGATCGCATCGGCGCAGCAAAGCTGCCCGGCCATTCTTGGCCTGCATCTGGAGGGGCCGCATCTGGCCGTGGCGGGCGCGCATGATCCGGCCATGCTCAGGCCGCTGACGGATGACGATCTGGCGCTCTACCTCGCGGCGCGCCCGAGGTTGGGGGTGTTGATGATCACGCTCGCCCCCGAGATGGTGACCCAGGCGCAAATCGGCGCGCTGAACGATGCAGGGGTCATCGTTTCGCTCGGCCACACGGGCTGTGATTACGACATGGCCTGCGCGGCTTTCGCATCCGGCGCGCGGATGGCGACACATTTGTTCAACGCCATGTCGGGGCTGCATCACCGCAATCCGGGGCTGGTCGGCGCGACGCTTGATTGCGCCATGCCCTATGGGCTGATCGCCGATGGCGTGCATGTCCACCCGGCCGCGCTGAAGATCGCGCTGGCCGCCCATGGGCCGGGCGCGGTTCTGGTCTCGGACGCGATGGCGTTGACCGGTTCGGCGGCGGATCACTTCACCTTGGCAGGGCGACCCGTTTCTCGGCGCAACGGACGATTGGAACTGGCCGATGGCACCTTGGCGGGTGCGGATCTGACGCTGGTCAAGGCGGTCGAGAATATCGCCGCGTGGACAGATTGCGATCTGGCGAATGCCGCAGCGATGGCCACCGTGCGGCCCCTGGCTTTGACGGGGCGGGCGCATCCCACGCCATCACGCTGGGTGATCTGGCAGGGCGGGCGCGCTACGGCGCGCATCGATTCATGCACGCTTTTGCCCTTGGCGCAGGCCTAAAGCGCCTGCCCCACCAAGGCACCGATCGCACTGGTCGCGGCCATGGCCAAGACGCCCCAAACCATCACGCGCAGCGTGGCACGGCGACGCGGCGCGCCACCGGCCTGCGCACCCAACGCCCCCAATGCGCCAAGGGCCAGCAAGGTCGCGACGCCCACCCAGATCTGTAAGCTGTCGAGCGGCGCGATCGCGCCCACGCCCAACGGCACCGATGCCCCCGCCGCAAAGGTCAGCGCCGAGACGATCGCTGCCTGCAAGGGGCGCGGCGGCGAGAGGTCGGTCAGACCGATCTCATCGCGCAGATGCGCGCCAAGCGCGTCGGCCTCGGTCAATTGCTCGGCCACTTCGCGCGCCAATTCCGGCGGAAGGCCGCGTGTCTCGTAGATCGCGGTCAACTCGTCCAATTCGCCCGCGGGGTTGCGCTTGAGTTCTGCCTTTTCTTTGCGGATATCGGCCTGTTCGACATCCTCTTGGCTCGAGACAGAGACATATTCCCCCGCCGCCATCGACAAGGCACCTGCCGCCATGCCAGCGGCCCCCGCCAACATGATCGTCACATGATCCCCTTCACCGGCCGCCACACCCATGATCAAGGATGCTGTCGACAAAATCCCGTCATTGGCCCCCATCACAGCCGCGCGTAGCCAACCCGATCGGCCCGAGAGATGCGGCTCTTCATGGGCCGAGGGGATGCCGTGATTATCGGGGCGTGCCATCAACCAAGCCCCATCTTGCCGGGGTTCATGATATTGAGCGGGTCGATACCGCGCTTGATCGCCTGCATCATGACCATGGCCTCAGGGCCCAATTCGCGTTCAAGATATTTCGCCTTGCCCTGCCCGATGCCATGCTCACCCGTGCAGGTGCCATCCATCGAAATCGCCAGATCATTGAGCCATCCGACAAAGCCCTCGGCGCGATGCACCTCGTCTGGGTTGTCCATATCGACCAACAAGAGGCAATGAAAGTTCCCATCGCCGACATGCCCGACAATGGGGGCGGTGATCCGATCGGCGGCCAGCTTTTCCTGCGCCGCAACCACACAATCGGCCAAGCGGCTGACCGGCACGCAGACATCGGTCGACAACCCCTTGGCGCCGGGGCGCAGTTGCAGACCCGCCCAATAGGCGTCATGGCGCGCTTGCCAGAGCTGGTTGCGCTCTTCCTCGCGCGTGGTGAAGGTGAAGCCCGATCCACCCATCTCGGCGGCGATATCGCCAAAGGCCTCGGCCTGTTCGGCGACGCCTGCCTCTGATCCATGGAACTCCAGCAACAAAAGCGGTGCCTCGGGCAAGGAGAGCTTGGAATAGGCATTGACCGCGCGCACCTGTAGCGCGTCGAGCAATTCGATCCGCGCCACGGGTAGCCCATATTGGATCGTCAATATCACCGCCCGACAGGCGGCATCGACCGACGGAAAGGAACAGGTCGCAGCCGAGATCGCCTCGGGTATGCCGCGCAGACGCAGGGTCAACTCGGTGATTAACCCCAATGTGCCTTCTGACCCGACCATCAGCCGGGTCAGATCATACCCGGCCGAGGTCTTGCGCGCACGCGCCGCCGTGGTGATCACCTCACCCGAGGGCAGCACCGCTTTCAACGCCAAGATATTGTCTTTCATCGTGCCATAGCGAACCGCATTGGTGCCGCTGGCCCCTGTCGCCGCCATCCCCCCAAGCGAGGCATCGGCACCCGGATCAACCGAAAAGAACAGCCCCGTGTCGCGCAGATGGGTATTGAGCGCCTTGCGCGTCACGCCGGGTTGAACAGTGGCATCCATATCATCGGGGTTCACTGCAAGAATGGCGTTCATATTCTTGAAATCAATAGATATCCCGCCATGTGGCGCATTCACATGCCCCTCGAGCGACGAGCCGGTGCCGAAGGGGATCACAGGCACGCGATATTGCGCACAAATGCCCACAACCTTTTGCACCTCGGCCGTATCGCGCGGACAAAACACCGCATCCGGTGGCTGGTTGGTCAACCATGTGGTGGTATGCGCATGCTGATTGCGCAAGGCCTGCCCTGTCTCGATCCGTTCGCCGAAATGCTGTTTTAGAACGGCCAAACCCGTCGCAAGCCCGGCCTTGGATTGAGATTTTTCAATGGTGTCAGACATGGCAAATTCCCTTGGGCGGATGTTGCGCGCACTATTCCCCGCGCCTTGCGCGCGCGCAAGCACCCTTGCCATGGCCGCCGCCATGACCTTTGATAATGCAACGACTGGGATGGAGCAGAAAATGACACGCGCAACGCCGCTATGGCTATTGGTTGGGTTACAAGGCGGGATATCGGCGGCGTCGCTGGTGGTCGAGATCGTGGCGGGCCGGATGCTCGCGCCCCATGTGGGGATGTCGCTTTACACATGGACCGCTGTCATCGCCATTGTTCTGGCGGGATTTTCTGCTGGCCATTGGTGGGGCGGAAGATTGGCGGAAAAACCCGCCAATAACGCGCTGGCCTGGACAGGTGGCGCAATGCTGGCCGCAGCCCTGACCACCGCAGGTGCGGTGCTGATCTTGCCGCTTGTCGCGGGGCCGGTGCTGAGTGTGGTGACAAGCCCCGTTTGGGGGATCACGGTACTGACGACGCTGGTATTCTTTCTGCCCTCGTTTTTCGCGGGGGTTCCCGCCCCCGTCTTGGCGCAGATCGCCGTCGATACCGCCGAACGCTCTGGCCCGGCGCTGGGGGCGATGTTCGCCTCCGGTGCGGTGGGGGCCATTGCAGGCACGCTGTTGGCGGGGTTCTTGTTCATCGGCTGGCTCGGCTCGGCGCTGACGCTTGTCGTGGTGACCTTGCTTTATATCGCCTCGGGGCTGTTGTTTTTCTGGCTTGCCCGTTCGCGCGCCTTTGGCCTTGCGGTCTTGGCTGGGGCGGCGGCGGCTGGCATGGCGGGTTTGGCGCTGGCCGCACCCGCACAATGCGAGGAAGAGACACGCTATTTCTGCCTGCGCGTCGATGATCTTTCGGCCGATCCCAATAGCCCCGTGCATCTGATGGTGATCGACCACCTTGCCCATGGGATCAGCGCGCGCGACCTGCCGCAGGTGCAATTCACCCCGCATGGCGCGATGCTTGACCATCTCTCGCGGCTGCGCGCGCCGCGGGCGGATTTCAGCACCTATGTGATCGGCGGCGGCTCATTCTCGGTGCCGCGCAGCTTGCTGGCGCAAGGGGCTGGCGCGATGACCGTGTCCGAGATCGACCCCGAGGTGACCCAAATGGCCGCCGAGGATTTCTGGTTCGACCTCAGCCGCGCCGATATCTGGCACGAGGATGCGCGTCGCGCACTGTTGACCCGGCCAGAGGCCATGTTCGACATCGTCATCGGCGATGCCTTCACCGATGTAGTGGCCCCCGTGCATCTGGTCACGCGCGAGTTTTTCGAGCTGATCGCATCGCATATGACGGCAGACGGCAGCTTTCTGATGACCGTCATCGATTATGAAGACAGGCTTGCGGCGCTTGGCTCCATCGTCCTGACGCTGCGCGAGGTTTTCCCCGTGGTCGAGGTTTGGACCCACGCCGTTCAACCCGCACCCGGTGCACGGATGGTCTTTGCCGTGGTGGCGGGTGCCGCACCCACACCCGTGGATCAGTTCACCGCCCCTGCCCCCGACATGACCGTCTTCGGCGCCTTAGGTGGTCGCTTTGTCACGCAATTGGCCGATGCGCGCGGCATGGTGTTGACCGATGATTACGCGCCAATCGACCGGCTGATGGGACGGCGGGATTGAGAGCCAAGGCAAGCTGCGCCTGAAGGCGCACCGCCCCAGAGGTTCACGCGAAAAGATCGTGGCACAGCTCGAGCGCGTCGATCAGCACATCGACCTCGCCTTCGGTGTTATACATGCCGAAACTTGCCCGACAGGTCGCCGTCAAACCCATATGCGCCATCAACGGCCCGGTGCAATGCTGACCCGCCCGCACCGCCACGCCGCGCTTATCCAGCACGGTGGAGATATCATGGGCATGGGCCGCACCCTCGAGCGTGAAGGAAAAGATCGCGCCTTTATTGGCGGCATTGCCTTGGATATTGAGCCAGTTCAGCCCGCTGAGCCGCGTTTGCGCGTAATCGCGCAGCCGCGCCTCATGGGCGGCGATATTCGCCATCCCCACGCCCATCATGTAGTCGAGCGCGACACCAAGCCCGATCTGCTGCACGATGCCGGGCGTGCCCGCCTCGAACTTCATGGGCGGGTCGTTATAGGTGACTGTGTCGCGTGTGACCTCGCGGATCATGTCGCCCCCCCCGATGAAGGGGCGCATCTCGGCCATGCGGGCGGATTTGATATGGATCGCACCCGAGCCTGAGGGGCCATAAAGCTTGTGACCCGTCACCGCATAGAAATCCGCCCCCAGCGCATCGAGATCGAGCGCCATATGCACCGCGGCTTGGCTGCCATCGATCAAAACCGGCACACCCTGCGCATGGGCGGCGTCGATCACGGGCTTCACATCGAAAACCGTGCCCAGCACATTGGACATATGCGTCATGGCCACCAGTTTGGTCTTGGGGCCGATTGCATCGATCATGGCCTGCGGATCAAGATCGCCATTGGCATCGACCGCGACCCACTTCAGCACAACACCTTGGCGTTCACGCAGGAAATGCCAAGGCACGATATTGGCGTGATGCTCTGCGATGGTCAGCACGATCTCATCGCCCGCCTGCATACGCGGCATGGCCCAGCCATAGGCGACAAGGTTGATCCCCTCGGTCGCACCCGAGGTAAAAACGATCTCGTTCTCGTCACGGACGCCTAGGAACCGCGCGATGGTGCCGCGCACGCCTTCGTATTTCTCGGTGGCAAGGTTCGACAGGTAATGCAGCCCGCGATGCACATTGGCGTATTCCTGCCCATAGGCATGGCTGATCGCGTCGATCACCACCTGCGGCTTTTGCGCCGAGGCCCCATTGTCAAGGTAGACCAAGGGCTTGCCATTCACCTCACGGCTGAGGATCGGGAAATCGGCGCGGATTTTCGCGATGTCAAAGTTCATTCAAACTGTCCCAAAACCCAAGCCCAGAAGTGTCAAGATCAAGCTCAACCCGAAAATGATGCCAAAGGCCGATAAGATCGTCGCGACGAAAATCATGCCAAGCGACGTAAATCTATGTAGCGCTGCGATAAAATTGACCAGTAGCCAAAAGAAAAGACCCATCGCCAAGATGGTGATCAAGCCTGCAACCGGCGGGATAATGAGCATCGCCACAAGCTGTACGACCTGAATGCACAAAAAGATGAACTGCATCCAGATGATCAGCGACAGCGCACCCTCAAAACTGCCCGTGCCGCCAAACCACCGGCCGATCAGCGTGATGGCATGAGCGATCACGTACATGAACGCCGCTTGGAGAAGACCCATCACCACGGGCGAGACGTTCAACATGCCTTCGGGCGGCGGCGGGCTTATCAGCACGGCCAATTCGCCCAACAGCATGGACAACACCACGACCAAACCGAACGCGATCCGCAGTGCCGGCGCCGATAGATGCAGACCAAGGATCGTCGCGGCACCTTCGCGCGGGTTGGTGATCGTCTCGCGCGCCATGCGCAGCAAATGACCAAGGTTCATCAATTCCGCGCTCATGCGGCCACCTCCGCTTCCGCTGCGCGTTCGGCCTCGACCAAGCACAGGGTCCAAATCGTCAAGAACGCCACCAACAAGATTACACCTGCAATGCTCAGCGCCGGGCCGGGACCGATAAAGCCCGCCACAAGCCCATGAAACAACCATGCAGGCGAACTGGCCAAAAGCGCCCAGAACAGCGCCAGCCGCGATGAATACCAACTACCGCGTCCACCAAAAAGCCGCGCGATCAAATGCGTGAGCCCTGCCAGCCCATAAGCCATCAAGGGCCAGACCATCAGCATGGCGAAAAAGGTGATCGCCATTTGCGCTTCAAGCGGTGCTTGGCCCGCGACGGCGAAATAAGCCTCGCGGCTCAGGCGCGGCCATTGCGCGATAAAGATGACCAGACAGGCGGCAAGCAAGATCACCAGCGCGCGATCTTCCCGCCGGCCCATCTCCAATAGCTTGCGCATGACCCTTGCGGGCCTGCGCCATGTCGCCACGATGTCGGTCGAGACTGCCATCAGCCCTGCCTACGCCGCCCCAGCCATAGCTCCAGCCGATGGCGGATATCCGCGGCCAAGCGTTCATCCGCGATCTCGGCGATCGCCTCGTCGATGAAGGCCAGAACAAGCAGATCCGTTGCGATGTCACGCGGCACACCGCGCGCGCGCAGGTAGAAAAGCGCTGTCTCATCAATCGCGCCCGTGGTCGAACCATGCGAACAGCTGACATCATCGGCGTAGATCTCAAGCTCTGGCTTGGCCAAAAAGACCGAGTCGTCATCGAGCAACAGCGATTGGCTGATCTGGTAGCCATCGGTTTTCTGCGCGCCGGGTTTGACGAGGATCTTGCCTTGGAACACGCCAACCGCGCCGTTGCGCAGCACTTTCTTGAAGACCTGACGGCTTTCG
>JAQCLA010000071.1 GCA_027592105.1 Pseudomonadota bacterium
GCAGCCGATGACCGCCAATTCCCTGCGATTGAGGTGCTTGACCGGCCCTATGCGCTTGATGATCGTCGCCTTACCGTGGCAGGCGGGACCGCAATCGGTGAGGCGCTCTGCGCTTGGGTCGCAAAAGCCGCATCGCCTACCTTAGCACAAGAGGTCGCGCGCAGGCTGGCCAGCGGCAAGCTTGCATTGCCGCAAAACTCAACTGCCGCGCCAGACGACACCCCCGCGGCCGCGGCCCCCATCGATCCGATCATCGCCGAGATGGAGGCGCGCATGCGCGCCCATCTCGAAACGCCGCTTGCGCTGACCGACTTGGCCGAAAGCCTTGGCATGAGCCGCAAGGCGCTGCGCGGGCGCTGTGAACGGGCTTTAGGGGTCAGACCTTCGGATCATTACCTGAACTTGCGCCTACGCCATGGGGCGGATTTGCTGCGCCATACCGCGATGCCTGTCTCGGATATTGCACGCGCCAGCGGGTTCGAAACATTGGCGGGCTTTTCGCGCGCCATCAGCAACAAGCTTGGCGTTTCACCCTCGGCTGTGCGCAAAATGGCGCGTGCCGCGCGGATGGTGACCGCTTACGCCTGAAGGTTTGGCCCATGCAAAAAGGCGCCGGATCGCCCCGGCGCCTTTTGGTTTTCTCGCGGATCGGCGCTCTATTCAGGCGGCCGCAGCCACGGCGCGCTTGGTCATCACCTTGACCAAATGCGCGCGGTAATCGGCCGAGCCGTGTAGATCGGCGATCATGTCATTGCCGGGCACGGCCAAGGCATCAAGCGCCGTGGCCGCGAAATCGGCTGAAAGCGCTGCCTCCGCCTCGGCCCAGCGGAACACCCCATCCGAGGCCGCACCGGTGACCGCGACGCGCACGCCACCCGCATATTTCGCCACATAGACCCCCACCAAGGCAAAGCGCGAGGCGGGCTGGACGAATTTTTGGTAATTGGCCTTTTGCGGCACGGGAAAGCGCACCTCAGTGATGATCTCACCCTCGTCCAGCGCGGTGGTGAACATGCCAAGGAAATAATCATCCGCCGCGATGTCGCGGGCATTGGTCTTGATCACCGCCCCCGAGCCCAAGGCCGCCGCCGGGTAACAGGCGGACGGGTCGTTATTGGCCAAGGAGCCACCGATTGTGCCGCGATTGCGCACAGCCGGATCGCCGATATGGCTCGCAAGTGCGGCCAAGGCAGGGTAATGCGCCGCCGCTTCACGCGCGACAGTGGCATGGGTGGTCGCCCCCCCGATGCAGACCTCGCCCCTGTCGTTGACACAGACCCCGATCATCTCGGGGATGGTGTTGAGGCTGACCAGCGTGGTCGGTGCCGCAAGCCGCTGTTTCATCGTCGGCAACAGTGTCTGCCCACCGCCCAGCGCTTGGGCGTCCTCGGACGACAATGCCTTGACGGCATCGGCAATCGTCTTGGCCTTGGCGAATTCGAAATTATACATCCATTCCTCCCGAAGGGTCTTTCCCTTCTTCGTTTCATAAATATCCCGGGTGGTGCGGGGGGCTGGCCCCCCGGCCCTGCCCGATCACACTTGCATGGCGGCCCAGACGCGCGCGGGCGTCAGCGGCATGTCGATATGGCTGACTTGGGTCATCCCCCCACGGTGCAGTGCATCGATCACGGCGTTGACCACCGCCGGTGGCGAGCCGATGGCCCCCGCCTCGCCGCAGCCCTTCACTCCAAGCGGGTTATGACTGCACGGCGTGACGCAGGAATGATCGACCTGGTAGAAGGGCAGATCATCGGCGCGCGGCATGGCGTAATCCATGTAAGACGCGGTCAAAAGCTGGCCGTTTTCATCATAGGCCGTATGTTCGACCAAGGCCTGACCGATGCCTTGGGCAACACCGCCATGCACCTGCCCCTCGACGACCATCGGGTTCATCACATTGCCGAAATCATCGGCGCAGGTGAAGGAACAGATCGTCACCTTGCCGGTGTCGGGGTCGATCTCGACCTCGCAGAGATAGGCACCCGCAGGATAGGTCCAATTGTTAGGATCGTAAAACGCCGTCTCCTCCAGCCCCGGCTCGAGGGTCTCGAGCGGGTAGTTATGCGGCACGTAAGCCGAGAATGCGATCTCGCCGAAGGATTTCGCCTTGTCGGTGCCTGCCACCGAGAAGCTGCCGTTTTCAAAGGTGATGTCACCCTCGGCCGCTTCCAGCATATGGGCCGCGATCTTCTTGCCCTTGGCAATGATCTTGTCGAGGGCGCGGTCCATCGCCGAGCCACAGACCGCCAGCGAGCGCGACCCGTAAGAGCCCATCCCGAAGGGGATCTTGGAGGTGTCGCCATGCACGATCTCGACCGCCGCTTCGGCAATGCCCAGCTTGTCGGCCACGACTTGGGCAAAGACCGTCTCATGGCCCTGACCATGGCTATGGGCGCCGGTCATCACTTGGATCGTGCCGGTGGCACCGACGCGCACGGTGGCGGCGTCATAAAGGCCCACGCGGCTGCCCAACTGGCCCACCAGATGCGAGGGCGCGATGCCGCAGGCCTCGATCCAAGTGGACAGGCCCACGCCGCGCAGCTTGCCTTCCGCCCGGCTTTTAGCAGCGCGCGCCTCGAACCCCGCCAGATCGGCCATGTCCAGCGCCTTGTCGAGCGTAGCCTGGTAATTGCCGACATCATAGACCAGCCCTACGGGAGTGGTGTAGGGGAACTGGTCCGGCGTCAAAAGGTTCTTGCGCCGCACCGCGACCGGATCAAGCTTCAGCTCACGCGCCATCTTGTCGATGGCCCGCTCAAGGCTATAAGTCGCCTCGGGCCGACCTGCGCCGCGGTAGGCATCGACAGGTGCGGTATTGGTAAAGACCGCCTTCAGGTTCACATAGACATGCGGCACCTTGTAGGGGCCCGCCATCAGCGTGCCATGCAGGAATGTGGGCGTCACGGTCGAGAAGTTCGACAGGTAAGCGCCGACATTGGCCAGCGTATTGGTGCGGATGGCCAGGATCTCACCATCCAGCGTCGCGCCAACCTCGATCGTGGTGACATGGTCGCGCCCATGGGCATCGGTCAGGAAGCTTTCCGACCGCTCCGCCGTCCAGCGCACTGGGCGGCCAAGCTTCTTGGCGGCGGCCAAAACCAACGCCTCTTCGCCGTAGTGATAGATCTTCGAGCCGAAACCGCCGCCCACGTCGGGGGCCACGACCGTCAGCTTGTGCTCGGGGATGCCAAGAACAAAGGCACAGACCAGAAGCTTGGTCAGATGCGGGTTCTGGCTGGTGGTGGTCAGCTTGTAATCGCCCGTTCCGGGATTGAATTCCCCGATCGAGGCGCGCGGCTCCATCGCATTGGGGACCAGCCGGTTATTGACCAACTCCAGCGTGGTGACATGGGGGGCCGCCTTCATCGCGGCATCGACCGCATCGCGGTTATCCTCGATCCATCCCCAGTCAAAGCACAAATTGTCGGGGATCTCGTCATGCACGCGATTGTCGGCATTGGCGACCGCACCCGCCATACCGACGATGGCGGGCAATTCTTCGATCTCGGTGCCTGCGGCAACCGCTTCGGCGGCATCGCGTGCCTGCTCATAAGTTTCGGCCACGACAGCAGCATAAGCATCGCCCACATGGCGCACCTTGCCATGGGCCAGCACGGGGCGCTTGGGTTCGCGCATGGGCGAGCCGTCGCGCGAATGGATCAGCCAGCCTGCCGGATTGCCACCCACATCGGCGAAATCCGCCCCGGTAAAAATCGCCAAAACACCGGGCATGGCCTGCGCGGCGGATGTGTCAATCGACACAATGCGCCCATGCGCCACGTTTGCGCGCACCATCACCGCGTGAACCTGACCCTGCATTGCCAGATTGTCGGTATAGGCCCCGCGTCCTGTCAAGAAGCGTATATCCTCGCGCCGCTTCGATCTTGCGCCGATACCAGTATCTTTGGGCATTGTCGTCCTCCCTTGGATATGTCGCCCCGGCCCATCTCCCGATGGGCATGCGGGGTCGGGGCCGCAGCGGCCCCATCAAACGTCCGAAATCACGGATTACGCGGCCCGCCTCCCCGCGGGCAGCGCAGCAGTCATTCCGCCGCGATGGCAGAGACATCCTGACCGCTGGCGGCCATGATCGCTTTCACGATGTTATGATACCCCGTACAGCGGCAGATATTGCCTTCCAGATAGGCACGGATCTCGACCTCAGAGGGCTTGGGGTTTTCCTTCAACAGCGCAGAGGCGGTCATCACCATGCCCGGCGTGCAAAAGCCGCACTGCAGCCCGTGATGGTCTTGAAACGCCTGCTGGATCACCGAAAGCGAGCCATCGGCATTGGCCATGCCCTCGATCGTGCGCACTTCGGCCCCGTCAAGATCGGCGGCAAGTGCTGTGCAGCTTTTGATCGCGTTGCCATTCACATGCACAATGCATGCTCCGCATTGGCTGGTGTCGCAACCGATATGCGTACCCGTCAGGCGTAGATCCTCGCGTAAAAAATCGGCCAGAAGCGTGCGCCCTTCCACTTGGCCGGAAACGGTCTTGCCGTTTACCGTCATCGTCACCTGGGTCATCAATTCCTCCCTTCGTTATGCGCCCATCCAAGCACGGAACCGCGCATATGCAAACGGGAAATTTGGGCGACATCGCGCATCCCCCCTTGGGTTGCGATACTTGCCCGCCAAAAGCCTTGCCGCTATGGCCGTTCCGATACCAAGACACAAAGGGCAAACCATGACCGCCACGCCGCCGGCACTGCATTTCCGCGAAGATTTCGCCGGTGAACAGGCGCGCATCATCGCGCTTTTCGGCGATGTTTTCACCGCTGCCGAAGGCCCGGATGAGGGGGCGGCCATCGCGGCCCTTGTCGCCGCAATGGCTGCATGCGGCCCCACGGCCGGGCTGCGCCCTTTCACCGCCTGGCAAGGCGAAAGGCTCATGGGCGCTGTCATCTTCTCACCCCTGCGCGATGCGCAAGCGGCCCATCGGATCATGCTGCTCTCGCCCATGGCGGTGGCCACAGACCAGCAAGGCCGTGGAATCGGCCAAGCGCTGATCGGACATGCGCTTGCGCGCTTGGCCACAGATGGCATCCAGATCGCAGTGACCTATGGTGATCCGGCCTTTTATGGGCGCACGGGCTTTGCCCCCGTCGGCACCGACATGCTGCCCGCCCCGCATCCGCTTTCCCAGCCGATCGGCTGGATCGCCCAAAGCTTGACGGTCGCGGCCCTGCCCCAGATCCAAGGCCCGCTGGCTTGCGTGGCTCCGCTGGATGATCCCGCCTTTTGGTGAATGACCTAGGCCTCTGGCCTGCGCGCGCGCGGTTGCGGCCGGGTCGGGATCTCCTTGAGAAGCCCGCCCACACCCATCGCGGCGATATCCGCCCCCGTCACCGCAACACCGCAGGCCAGCCGCTCCAACACCCAATCCGCCCCGTTGAGCGCCGGACTGCGCGCACATCCCGGCAGGCCGATCACCGGGCGCGCCCCTAAGCGACCCAGCACCAACAGATTGCCCGGATCGACCGGCATGCCAAAGCGGATCACCTCGCCGCCTGCCGCCACCAACCCCATCGGCATCACATCCGCGATATCCGAGGTGGCAGAACCCGTCAGCACCAAGATCATCCTTGCATCACTTGCCGCAATCGCCTGTGCGATGGCGTCGGCCGCATGGGGCACAACGTGTGTCTGCCCCTCGTCCAAGCCCAGCCGCGCCACCCGTGCCCAGACCGCGCGCACCCCTTTGTCATCGTCACCGCCCGCCGCGGCCCGGATCTGCGTGACGATCAAATCGACGCGGCCCACCCGTGGCGGCATGCGCCGCAGCGCCCCCGCCCCCGCCGCGCAAGCCTGCGCCAGCGCATCACCCGGCACGGCATAGGCGATGATCTTGACCGTCCCCACCATCATACCCGCCGCGACCCGCTGATAGGGGGCAAGCGTGGCAAAGGTGATCATCGGATCGATGGCGTTGAGCCGCCCGATGGCGGCATGATCCAGCGCCAAGATCCCCGGCCCCGTGGCGCGGATATTCACCCGCCCGGTAAAGGCTTGCTCACAGGTCAAACCCTGCCCATCGGGATCAGGCACAAGCGCCGCAGCAAGGCGCCGCGCCGCCGCATCCTCCAGCACATCGCCCGCCCCCGGCCGCGCCACGATCACCTCTGCCAGACCTGCCTGCGCCAGCCGCGCCAGATCGGCCGCGTCCAACACCCGCCCCTTGCGCAGCTTGCCACCGGGCAAGGCGATCGCATGGGCCAGGATCGCCCCCTGCGCTTGCGCCAAAGCGACCGGCCCGAACCTCATCCCCGCCGCAGTCTTTGAGTGATCTGGGCCAGCACCGACACCGCGATCTCGCCCGGACCCCGCGCGCCGATATCAAGACCAACAGGGGCATGGATGCGCCCGATCTCAGCCTGCGAAACCCCCGCCTCTGTCAGCCGGGCCACCCGCTTGGCATGGGTCCGCGTCGACCCAAGACAGCCAAGGTAATAAACATCGCTGTTCAACGCCGCCATGATCGCGGGATCGTCAAGCTTGGGATCATGGGTCAGCGTCACCACGGCAGTACGCGCATCCAGCCCAAGGGCAGCCAAGGCCTCGTCTGGCCAATCATCGACCAGCGCCACATCGCCAAAGCGCACCGCCGAGCCAAAGGCCGGCCGCGGATCGATCACCGTCACATCATGGCCCGCGATCCGCGCCATCGGCACCAAGGCCTGCGCGATATGCACCGCACCCACCACGCACAACCGCAATGGCGGGTTGTGGATATGGATAAAACTGCGCCCATCTTCGCTCACCCCCGAACGATCCATCACGAAGCGCTCGGGATAGGCCGCAGCCTCCACAAGCCTGTGCGCCGCCCCCGCCAGATCGACGACCAAGGCCACCTGCCTGCGCGCGGCGCGTGCGGCCACAAGCTCGGCTAAAAGATCCAAAGGCATCGCGCCACCCACGGGCGCGACCAAGACCCGGATACGCCCACCACAGGCCAGGCCCACGGCAAAAGCCTCATCATCTGTGACGCCGAATTCCATCAGCTGCGCCTGCCCTGTCTCCAGCGCCTCCATCGCCGCCAAGACCACCGCCCCCTCGACACAGCCCCCCGAGACAGACCCCGCCATCTCGCCCGTGCCGGACACGACCATCTGCGCGCCCACCTGCCGCGGTGCCGAACCCCAGGTCTCGATCACCGTTGCGATCACCGCCTTTTGGCCCGCCTGCACAAACGCCAGCGCGCGCTCGGGCATATTCTCAAGATCCATCATCCCACCCATCCCTTCGCTCTCAACCTACAACGCCAAGACGCGATCACAATCACCTTCTTCGTTTCACAAATATCCCGGGGGAATCGCCAAGGGCGATGGGGGCAGCGCCCCCTGAACAAAAGCCGCGCGCGCAACGCGCACCGCTTGGTCACGCCATCAGCATGCGCATCAGCCGTGCTTTCTCACCGGCATCATCGGGCCGCGACAGGGCCTCGGCCAAACCTGCCAAGGCCGCGATATTATGGCCTGCACGAAAGCTGTCGACATGGGGCAGCATGGCGCGGATCCCCGCCGCCTTGGGCGCAAAACCATCCCAGCGCAACAGCGGGTTGACCCAGATCACCCGCCGCGCCGACAGATGCAGACGCGCCATCGCCCCCGATAGCGCCTCGGGCGCGTCGCGGTCCAGCCCATCGGTGATGATCAACACCACTGCCCCTTGCCCCATCACGCGGCGCGACCAATCGCGGTTGAAGGCCGCAAGACAGGCCCCGATCCGCGTGCCGCCATCCCAATCCTGCGCCTCCGCCCCAGCCGCGGCCAAGGCCGCATCCACATCACGCGCAGCCAGATGCCGGCTGATATTGGTCAGCCGCGTGCCAAAGGTGAACCCATGCACCGATGCCCAGCCCACGCCTTGCTGATTGGCGGCTGCGTGCAGAAAATGCAGCACCGCGCGCGAATAAGACGACATCGAGCCCGAGATATCGCATAGCGCCACCAGCGCGGGCCAGCGGATTCGCTTGGATTTGCGCGCCAGCCGCGTGACCTCGCCCCCTTGGCCTGCGGCCATGCGCATGGTCTTGCGCCAATCCACAGAACGCCCAAGCGGCGCGGCTTGGGTGCGGCGGCTGATCAAGGGCGGCAAGCTGAACTTTATCTGCGCCAAGATGCGCTTGGCCTCGGCCATTTCGGCCACAGACATCTGCTCGAAATCCAGCGTTTTCAACCGCTCCTCGACACTCATCGTCAGCGATGCGTCGATCTCGATCTCGCTGCCTTTGGCTTCGGGCATCTGCGGCAGATCACGCGCCACCCCATGCAACAGCGCCTCGGCGGCGCGTTTTTCGCCCGCCCGCGCCACGCGTTCCTCGGCCACGCCGCGTAGCTGCGGCGTGAGCAACGACATCATATGCTCCAAGAAACGCGGGTCGCGCCAGTAAAGCCGAAAGACCTGATCGAACACCGCGCGATGCTCGGGGCGCGAGACGAAACAGGCCCGCAGCGTGAAATAGAAATCCGCGCGTTGGTCAAAACCTGTCGCGGCCACGGCGCGGATCGCATCGGCCACCCGCCCAGGCCCCAAGGGCAGGCCCGCCACCCGCAAGGCACGCGCGAAATGGGTGATATTGGTGACCAGCTGCGGCTTGTCGGGCAGGGAAAGATCGGCGTGCTCCATCCGCCTTCAGCCGCGCGGCACCGGCGCATCGGCCGCGATCTTGTCGAGTATGCGCTTGGCCTCCGAGCCTTCCAAACGCTGGATATCATCTTGGTATTTCAAGATCGCGCCCAGCGTATCGGCAATCACCTCGGGGCTCAGCGCGATCACATCCAGCGCCAAAAGGCATTTGGCCCAATCAATCGTCTCGGCCACACCGGGGCGTTTGAACAGATCCGCGCCGCGCAATTCCTGCACGAAGGCCACGATCGCTTGGCTCAGCGTATCCGACGCCCCCGGCACGCGGGCGCGCAGAATCGCCAATTCCCGCGCCATGTCGGGGTAATCCACCCAATGATACAGACAGCGCCGCTTGAGCGCGTCATGCACCTCGCGCGTGCGGTTCGACGTCAAGATCACGATCGGCGGCGCGGGTGCCTTGATCGTGCCCAGCTCGGGGATGGTGACTTGAAAATCGCTCAAGGCCTCGAGCAAAAAAGCCTCGAAAGGCTCATCCGTGCGGTCGATCTCATCGATGAGCAAGACCGGCGCTCCAGCGGGGTCTGGTCGCATCGCGCGCAAAAGCGGCCGCTCGATCAGGTATTCGGGCGAGAACAATTCAGCCTTCAGCGCCGCACGATCCGCCCCCCCTTGCGCCTCGGCTGTCCGGATCGCGACCATTTGGGCGGCGAAATTCCATTCATAAACAGCACTTGCCGCATCCAACCCCTCGTAGCATTGCAGCCGGATCAAGGGCCTTCCCAAGCTTGCGGCGATCGCCTTGGCGATCTCTGTCTTGCCGGTGCCCGCCTCGCCTTCCAAAAACAGCGGGCGGCCCAGCTTGAGCGAAAGAAACACGACCGTCGCAAGCCCGCGGCCACAGATGTAATCCTCGGCCGATAGCGCCTCTTGCACCGCGTCGATGGTCGCAAAACCCATGATGCTCTCCCCTTGCATCCCGGTGATCGCACCTATCAACCCCGGCATTACCCCAAGGGTCAAGGCCATCCGGTCGGCAAAGCGCGCCCTGCGCGCGATCGCGGCGGTCATTGCCCATTGAAATGCCCAATCCTGATCGCAGCTTTGCCATAGTCCCTTGCAATCTATCGCCCCATGTCGGCCCAAGACCCGGCATACTGGCACGCAACCACGCAGCGATGACATGAGCATGATCGAACAAGACCAAGACACCCGGACCACGACCGCCCAAAAACAGGCCGCTTGGCGCGATCGCATGGCCGGTATCGGCCGCGATCATGGCTTTTTCACCCGCATCGGCGATGATCACCTCACCCTTTTCGTGCAAGAGGGCGACACGCTTTTGGTCAGCTTCGACCGCGCCGCACGGATTTGCCATGATGAGGCCGATGGCCTCCCGCTTGGCTTCGAGGCGGTGCAGCGCAAGGAATGGTCGCTCCTCTCGATCATGTCGCTGGGCGATCGCTGGTACCGCTCGGCCGATCTGGTCGCCTTTTTCGATGGCCTCGCGCAGGCGGGATTTTTCGACAGCTTCGCGCAAGTGATCTTTTTGGGGTTCGGCCCCGCAGCGGGACATGCCGCTTGCGCCTATAGCGCCACCGCCGCCGGTGCGCTGGTTCTGGCAAGCGCGCCCGCGGCAACACTCACACCGGAACGCGCGGGTTTCGATCGCCGCTTTCTGGCAGAGCGCAAGCGCGACTTCTCGCGCTATGGCGACG
>JAQCLA010000072.1 GCA_027592105.1 Pseudomonadota bacterium
ACCGGGGACAAGCCCCTCATAAATCGCGGCTTTTTCATGCGCGATCCCCTCGATCACGCCGAAAGCCTCCAGATGGGCGGGGGCGACGGTGGTGACGATGGCGATGTCAGGGCGGGCAAGATGCGAGAGCGGCGCAATCTCGCCGGGATGGTTCATGCCGATCTCGATCACCGCGAAATCGGTGTCGGCGGGCATACGCGCCAGTGTGATCGGCACACCCCAATGATTGTTGAAACTCGCCTCGGCGGCATGGATGCGGCCCTGCTGGGCAAGGGCCGCGCGCAGCATTTCCTTGACCGTGGTCTTGCCGACCGATCCGGTGACGGCGATTACCTTGGCGCGGGTGCGCGCGCGCGCCGCCGCACCCAAGGCGCGCAGGCCATCCATCACATCGCCCACGATCAACAGCTTGGCCGGATCAACGCCTTCAGGCACCCGTGCCACCAGTGCCGCCGCCGCGCCGCGCGCCAAGGCATCGGCCACGAAGTCATGCCCGTCACGCGCGGCCGAAAGCGCCACGAACATCTCGCCCGGCGCGATGCTCCGGCTGTCGATCGACAGGCCCGTCACCGCCCAATCGCCTGCGACCTGCCCGCCCGTGGTGGCGGCGGCCTCGGCACTTGTCCAAAGCACGCTCATACCCGTCCCTCCAAGGCGGCGATGGCGAGGCTTGCTTGCTCGACATCATCGAAAGGATAAACCACATCGCCCACGATCTGCCCGCTTTCATGGCCCTTGCCCGCGATCAACAGCGCATCGCCCGGCGCAAGCGCATCGACACCGCGCAAGATCGCCTCGGCACGGTCGCCCACCTCGCGCGCTTGTGGGCAGGCTTGCAGAATTGCAGCACGAATGGCCGCTGGCTCTTCGGATCTTGGGTTGTCATCTGTCACAAAGACAAGATCGGCATGATCAGCGGCGGCCTTGCCCATCAAGGGGCGCTTGCCGCGGTCGCGGTCGCCGCCTGCACCAAAGACCACGATCAACCGGCCCATCACATGCGGGCGCAGCGCCTTGAGCGCGGTTTCCAGCGCATCGGGCGTATGGGCGTAATCGACAAAGACCGGTGCGCCATTGGCCCGGCGGCCCGCCATCTGCATCCGCCCACGCACGCCGGTGAGGCGCGGCAAGACAGCGAATACTGCCGCGGGCTCTTCCCCTGCGGCAATCACAAGTCCCGCCGCCGTCAGCACATTCATCGCCTGGAAAGCCCCGATCAGGGGCAAACGCGCCTGTACCGGCTCGCCCTGCCAGCGAAACAGCACATCTTGACCCGTCTCGTCCAAACGCCGCCCGGTGATCTTGAGCGCGGCATCCTCTGTGTATTGGCCGATGCCGATCACCTCGATCTCGCGGGCCGTGCAGGCGGCAGCGACGCGGGGACCATAGCGATCGTCGAGGTTGACCACCGCGATCCCATCCTCGGGCAGCAATTCCGAGAAAAGCCGCAGCTTGGCGTGGAAATAGCTTTCCATATCGCCGTGGTAGTCGAGATGATCCTGCGTGAGATTGGTGAAACCGGCGGCGGCCAGCCGCACCGCCTCCATCCGGCGCTGATCAAGCCCGTGCGACGAGGCCTCCATCGCGACATGGCTGACACCGGCGGCGGCCATCTCGGCCAGCACGCGCTGCAGCGTCAGGGGTATGCAGCCCCGGCGCGGCATAGGCCCCCTCGACCCCGGTGGTGCCGATATTGACCGCCTCATGGCCCAAAAGCGCCCAGATCTGGCGCGCAAAGCTGGCGACACTGGTCTTGCCATTGGTGCCGGTGACCGCCACGACACAGTCAGGCTGGGCCGCGAACCACAGCGCCGCCGCATGCGCAAGCGCCGCTCGCGCATCTTCGACAACCACAAGGGCGGCGGGCGTTGCTGCCAAGACATCAGCGGCAAGTGTAGCCCCCGCGCGATCTGTCAGGATCGCAGCAGCACCGTTTTGCAAAGCTGTTTGGATAAAGGCCGCGCCATGGGCTTGCGTGCCGGGGAGTGCCGCAAACAAGGTGCCACCGATGACCTTGCGGCTATCGAGCGCCAGCCCTGTGACAGCCACATCGCCACCCGAGCGTGGCGTCAGACCAAGATCCGAAAGCTGCCGTGTCAAAGGCGCCATTCCCCCACCCCATGTGCATTTACCTTGAACTGCTCGATAGCGCATCCAAGGGGCCCGGTTCAATCTCGGGCCGCAAACCCAAAAGCGGCGCGCTGCGGCGAATGATCTCGGCGGCGACAGGCACCACGGTCCATCCGGCCGTGCGGCGCGGCTCTGGCCCGGATGTCTCGACCGGTTCCTGAAGCATGGTGATCAGCACATAGCGCGGCGCATGCATCGGAAAGGCCGCGGCGAAGGTGTTGATATTGCGATCTTCGTAATAGCCCCCCGTGGGGCGTGGCAAATCCGCGGTGCCGGTCTTGCCACCCACGGCATAGCCCTCGACCTCGGCGAAGCTAGCGGTGCCT
Source organism: Pseudomonadota bacterium (assembly GCA_027592105.1). Taxonomy (GTDB): domain Bacteria; phylum Pseudomonadota; class Alphaproteobacteria; order Rhodobacterales; family Rhodobacteraceae; genus Roseicyclus. Next base: position 2,457 of record JAQCLA010000072.1, read on the forward strand.
TCGGTCACGGTCGCGCGCATCATCGCGCGCATCTGTTGGCTTGTCGCCTCCGAGATGATGCGCGCGCCTTGGCGCGGAAGATCTTGGCGCAGAAGCGTCGGCACGACCTGCATGCCACCATTAACCATCGTTGCATAAGCGCCTGCCAAATGCACCAGCGAGGTGGACAGCCCATGCCCATAGGAGATCGTCATCGTCGACAATTCGCCCCAGCGCGCCGGAACCAAGGGGCGGGCATTGCGTGCCTCTATAATCTCGATCGGGGCAGGCGTCAAAAGACCGAGTTGATCGAGAAAGGCGCGTTGCCCATCGCCGCCGATCAGCTGCGCGATCCTTGCGGTCCCGATATTGGAGGAGTGGATAAAGACATCATGCACCGATTGCAGCGGCCCATTGCTGCGGTAGTCGCGGATGTTGAAGCCTGCGATGCGCAAGGGGCCGCGCGTGTCGATCATGTCATTGGGTGTGATCTGGCCCATCTCGATCGCCTGCGCGATGGTAAAGGCTTTGAAAACGCTACCCAATTCGTAAACGCCCTGCACGGCGCGGTTGAACAGCGGGCTATCGGCCGGATCGCCGGACAGCGCAGGCATGGGCCGGGTGTTGGGGTCGAAATCAGGCAGGCTTGCCATGGCGAGGATCTCGCCTGAATGGGCATCCATCAGCACAGCCGCCGCACCGCGCGCATTCATCAACATCATTCCGCCGGCCAGCACTTCTTCAAGGCCCGCTTGCACCGATAGGTCGATGGAAAGTTGCAACGGCGCGCTGCGGCCCGGATCGCGCAGGGTTTCGTCGAACACCGCCTCGATCCCGGCCACGCCGATCACCTCGGCGGCATCGACCGCCTCTTGGCCAAAGCCCGCACCGCCCAGAATATGGGCCGCCAAGCGCCCATTGGGATAAAGGCGCATCTCGCGCGGCCCGAAAAGCAGCCCCGGCTCACCCAGATCATGCACCTGCTGCTCTTGTTCGGGGCTCAGGTAACGACGCAGCCACAGAAAACGGCGATCGGAATCGAGGCGCGCATGCAATGCGTCGGCATCCATTTCGGGGAAAATCTGCGCCAAACCATCGGCAGCCGCGCGCGCATCGACGATCTCATGGGGATGGGCATAAAGCGCGTTGGTGGCGAAATTCGTTGCCAGAACGCGGCCCTCGCGGTCGACGATATCGGCGCGGGTGGTGTGGATCATGCTGGTGATTTGGGCCACCGCAGGCTCGGCCGCCTCGGAGGTGGCAAGCGCTGCCATCCGCGCGCCCACTGATCCGAAGGCGAACAAGAACACCACCGCCACCAAAAGCATCCGCCCCTCGGTGCGCTGGCGCAGCCTGTCGCGCTCGGCCTCGTGGCGCAGGCGCAGGTTTTCGCGCTCGATCAGATCGGGGTTTTCCCCACGCTGGCGCGCATCGAGAATCCGCGCCAAGGGCCGAAGCGGCGTGCGCTGCGTCATGGGATCTGCTCCTCGCCGATGGACGCGCTATCCAAAATGACCTCGGGCTCCGTCGTCTCGATCACCGGCTGCGGATAGGGGATCTGCGTCGCTCGGCCGAATTGCTCGGGCGACATCGGCAAAAGCCCTAGCCGTTCGAAATTGATGAAGCCCAACTCGCGCAGGCGGTCGGGACGATTGAGATAGGCCCATTCGGCGGTCAAGATCGCCATGCGCTCACGTTCGGCGCCGATCTCGGCATGCAAACGCTCGACACGGCGTTCGGCCTGTTGGGTCAGGATCGCCTGATGATAGGCCCAATACCCCAAGGCGATGACCGCAAGCATGCCACACAAGGTGAGAAACCCACGCATCACAAAACCTCCGGCAAAAGGGGAAGGCCAAGGCGGGCGCGATCAACCGGGCGCGCGGGCGCATCGGTGCGTGTTGCCACCCGCAACCGGGCAGAGCGCGCGCGCGGATTATCGGCCAATTCGGCCTCATCGGGCGCGATGGCCTTTTTCGGTGTCAGCATGAAACCGGGGGTTTGTTCCTGCGCCTCGGGGGCATGGCGCGATCCTCCGCCGCCGGTGCTGGCGCGTTCGGCCAAAAAGCGTTTGACCACACGATCTTCGAGCGAATGAAAGGTGACGACGGCCAGCTTGCCACCGGGTTTGAGCGCGCGTTCGGCCGCCTCAAGCCCATCGACAAGCTGGCGTAACTCGTCATTCACCGCGATGCGGATGGCCTGAAAGCTGCGCGTGGCAGGGTGGCTTTGACCGGGTTTCTTGCGCGGCAAACACCCTTCGATCAGCCGGGCCAGTTGCAGGGTCGATGTGATCGGCCCTTTGGCGCGCTCAGCCACGATCGCACGTGCAATGCGACGCGCGGCATGTTCCTCACCGTAATGATAGAGGATGTCGGCGATCAGCGCCTCGGGTGCTTGGTTGACGATATCGGCCGCCGACATGCCCGCCTGCCCCATCCGCATATCAAGCGGGCCGTCATTCATGAAAGAAAAGCCACGCTCGGGGCGGTCTAGCTGCATCGAGGAGACACCCAGATCGAGCGCGACACCATCAAGCGGCATCCCCGCCAATTGGTCGAGATCGGAAAAGGTGCCCTGCACCAGCTGCAACCGGTCGCCGTATTCATCGGCCCAAGGTGTGGCTAGATCAAAGGCCAGCGGGTCGCGGTCGACGCCAATGACCGTTGCGGCACCGGCGGCCAAAAGGCCACGGCTATAGCCGCCCGCACCAAAGGTGCCATCAAGCCAAACGCCCTGCACAGGTGCCACGGTATCGAGAAGGGCGCGCAACAAAACCGGGATATGGGGCGCGCGGCGCGGTGGTGTCGCGCTGGCAGAGGTCATTCCGCATCCATCGGCGCTGGTTCATCGGGCAAGAGCGAGAGCGCATCGAAATGCGCATCATCGCGCCCAAGCTCGGCCAAAAGCGCGGCAAAGGTCGCGGCCTGTGCATCGGCCTGGGCCGGGCTGAGAATATGGAATTTTTCGCCATGCCCCTCAAAGGCGGCTTCGTCATCAAGCGCGATTTTCTCGCGCAATTCCTGCGACAGCACGATCCGGCCCGTATCATCAAGCGTCAGCGCCTCGGACATGGTCTTGTAGTAATAGGCCATGATGCGGGCCTCGGCCGAGCCCGATTTCATCCGGCTGATGCGCGTCAAAAGCCGCGCATAGGCATCGGCCGACCAGCATTCGATGAATTTCTTGGTGGGGTCGCCAAAGGTGACATGCATTCGCAGCACGCCGCCGGGGGCATATTCGGTATCGCAGTTCTGCAAGACACGACGAAACTTGACCGGGATCGAGACCCGGCCTTTTCCGTCCATCTTGTTCCGGCTTACGCCGGTGAACTCACGTTCCACGGGACTTTGCCCTTTTTTTGCCTCGTTTCGGCCGCACTTCGACCGCCGGGAATGGAAACGGCGGATTGAGCAAGCTGCCACTGCTCAATCCGCCGCTCTCGTCCCATCTCTGGGTGTCCGACTACGCAGGCCACCTGGGGGGATGTCTGCTCGCTTGCGCGCCGGATCTCTTTTTCTGGCGTTAGAGGTGCCTGTATGAACCTGCCGTTTTTTGTTTTTGGTTCAGGCCTTTGCGGCCCGATACTTATCTCATCTGCCAGTGGGGAATGAATGCCACGCCACAAGCGCCCATGTAAACCCTTTTTTTGGGAATTTATCCCATTTTTTGGGAAACTGGGCCATCACCGAGTGCCACGCAAAAGAGCCACAGCCGCGAATTGGGATAGGTATTGTAGCCATGCCGGAAACAACCCCAATATCTTGGGGTATGCGCCCACTGGGGCGAAAATGGGAATTTATCCCAATTTTCGCCCCAGTGGGCGCCGCAATGATGGGTGGGTTGGGGGATTTCGCCTGCAAAACAGCGCGAATCACCCCTGTCGTTCAGGTTTGGATCAGACCAAACCGGCCGCGATCAGCCGTGCCGCCAGCGCGCCATAGGCTTGTGCCATCGGCCCATCCCCTGCGGCGATGGGTGTGCCCGCATCACCGGCAAGGCGTGTATCCAGATCGATGGGCAGCGACCCCAAGAAGGGCAGACCCAGCTTTTCGGCCTCGGCCTTCACGCCGTCTTGGCCAAAGATATGCGCCTCATGCCCGCAGTTGGGGCAGTGATAGACGCCCATATTCTCGATCAGGCCCAGAACCGGGGTCTTGAGCAGCTCGAACATATTGAGCGCCTTGCGTGCATCCAAAAGCGCCACATCCTGCGGGGTGGACACCACGATCGCCCCGCTCACATCCGAACGTTGGCACAAGGTCATCGCCACATCTCCGGTGCCGGGCGGCAGATCGACGATCAGCACATCGAGTTCGCCCCATTCCACCTGCGTCAGCATTTGTTGCAGCGCGCCCATCAGCATCGGCCCGCGCCACACCACGGCCTTTTCCTCGGGCAGCATGAAGCCGATCGACATCAGCGTGACGCCATGCCCATGCAGCGGGATGATCGTTTTCCCATCGGGCGAAGCAGGGCGCTTGTTCACGCCCATCATGCGTGGCTGGCTGGGGCCATAGATATCGGCATCCAAAAGCCCCACCTTTTTGCCCGCCCGCGCCAAGGCCACGGCAAGGTTCGAGGCAACGGTGGATTTCCCCACCCCGCCCTTTCCCGAGCCTACCGCGATGATGCGCTTGACGCCCACGGGGTTCATCGGTCCGGCCTGTGGTGTGGGATGGCCCCCGATCTTGAGGTTGGGCGGCGCTGCACCCGGCGGTGCCTTGGCCGCCGGACCATGCGCGGTCAGCGCAACGCTGACCTGTTCGACACCGACAAGCTTGCGTACCAACCCCTCGCAAGCCAGTCGCACAGGCTCCATCTTGCGGGCCATGTCGGGGCTTTCGGCCTCAAGCACAAAGCTGATCTTGCCACCCTCGACCTTGAGCGCGCGCACCATGTCGCGGCTGACCGGGTCGCCACCATCGGGCAGGCTCAGACTGCGCAGGGCCTCAAGAATGGTTTCGCGGGTCTGGGTCATGATGCGCCTGTCGGGTTATGGGTGCGTTCTTGGCCCCTGACATAATCGCTCAGCGCCGGGCTTGCACCCCCAGAATGAGCGCGCCCAAGACCATGATGCCGCCCGCCCCGGCCAAGGCCAGCGCCGTGCCGATCCCAAGCACCTCGCCCAAGCCGCCGATCCCGAAGGCACCCAGCGCTACGGCCCCGAAACCGGCAACGACCCAAAGGCTCATCACGCGGCCACGATATTCATCGGGCAGATCCGTCTGGATGGCCGATTGCATCGATACACCGACCCATGTGGCGCAAAACCCCGCCACCGCCGTGGCCAAGATCGCCGCATACCAACCGGGCGACAGGCCCATTGCGATCACCGCCCCCTGCCCCAAGGCCGCAGCCCATAAGACCGCAGGCGGGATGCTGGCGCCCGACGCCCCGACGCCCGACGCCTTGAGCGCGGCCGAGGAAACCGCACCCGCCCCGGCCGCGGCTGTCAGCACACCCAGACCCGCCGCCCCCTTGTCGAAGGCACCATCGGCCAAAACCGGCAAAACCTCGAGCGCGCCGCGCACGATGGTCGAAAAGATCAAGGTGATCGTCAGCGCCAGCCGAACGACAGGGGCGCGCACTGCGTAGACCAACCCCTCGCGCAGATCGGCGAAAACCGACGCGCGTGGGCGCGGCGGCAGCGCGCGCGGGCGCAAGCGCGGCAAGACGATCAGCATCGGCACATAACACAGGACCGACACCCATAACGCCACCCCTGCCCCCAAATTGGCGATCACCGCCCCCGCAAGCACAGGGGCCACCAGCCGGGCAAGGTTAAAATTCAGCGCCGCCACGCTGACCACATGGCGCACCTCGGACACCGGCACGAGGCGCGGACCCAAAGACATCCGCACCGGGTGATGGGCGGCGGAAATCAACCCGATGGCAAAGGCCGCCAAGGCCAGCGCCAATGACCCGGTAAAGGGCAGGCTGATGGCCAAAAGCGCCAAGACCACGGCCATCAACGCATTGGTGGTAAAGGCTGCCCGGCGGATATCGACCCGGTCGGTCATCACCCCGAAAAGCGGGCCCAAAACCAAGGCCGGCGCAAGGCTCAAGCCCGCGACCAGCCCCACGAAAGCGGCCGAGCCCGTCCGCTCCCATGCTAGCCAGCCCAAGGTGACGCGCTGCACCCAGATCGCCTGCACCGCAAAGAAGATCCCGATGAAGAACAACCGGAACTGCGCATCGCGAAACGCGCCGCCAGCCAAGGCCGTGATGTCAAGAGGGCGCTTCCGCAACGTCATCTCCAGCTATGCATTTGCTGCAAAGCAGCATTGAGGCATCGTCCATTGTGCAAATGCAGCAATTGGCTATCTTCACTTTCGAGGCGGGGATGAAACAAACGGTTCCCAGCGGAGCCAAAGCGCAATCCGGCGCTGGCCCGCCCAAGCAAGAAAGTGATGAAAATGGCATATGTAACGAGCAACCGCACGATCTCCAACGGCATGGGCCTCGGCGCACGTCTGAACGAAATCGGCAAGGATATCGTCGAAGCATGGCGTGCTTACCGTGTCTATCGTGAGACACTGGTTGAATTGCAAGCGCTCTCGACACGCGAATTGGCCGACTTGGGCCTCAACGCTTCGACGCTGCGCAGTGTCGCGCTCGAAGCAGCCTACGGCAAACGCGGCTAAATCGCCGCGGAAGAATGCACCGCTGCCTTGGGGCGGCGGAAAAGAACAGCTTGGCCTCCCATCCTCCCTTGGGATCGCCCAGCTTGCGGGTCCATCATCCTCCTCCCTGGATGGGCCCAGTACGACCCGGCCCGGAAACGGGCCAATCTGATCGGTTCCTCTCCTCCTCCCTTGGGGAACCGTGACGTCCGGCGGTGGGGCCTCCTCCTCCCTAGGCCCCGCCGCCGCTTCATTCGCAAGCGCGCCCTGCGCCTTGCACACAAGATCGGCGCCTCCTCCTCCCTTGGCGCTGAACGCTGGCGGTGACACCTGACCTCCCTCAGGCGTCACCGCCTTTTCTTTTTGGGAAATGCCCGTCATAGCTGCCGCACCCTCCCCGCGATGATGGCGATTGCGCGATGACACCCGATCTGATCCTTGCCTTGATCCTTTTCGCCTTCGCCTCGTCGATCACGCCGGGGCCGAATAATATCATGCTCTTGGCGTCGGGCGCGAATTTCGGCCTCAGGCGCACGGTGCCGCATATGCTGGGCATCTCGGGCGGACATGCGCTGATGGTGGCGCTGGTGGGTCTGGGGCTGTTGCAGCTTTTCTTGGCGATCCCGTGGCTGAAGCCAGCGTTGATGATCGCAAGTGCGGCCTATCTGTTATGGCTGGCATGGAAAATCGCCAATGCCGCACCACCGGGCGCGCGCGATGCGACGGGCCGCCCCTTCAGCTTTTTGCAAGCGGCTGCCTTTCAATGGGTCAATCCCAAGGCGTGGTATATGGCGATCTATGCGCAGACGAATTTCGCGTCTGAGCAAAGCGGCTATTGGGGGGCGCTTGCGGTGGCCCTGGTGTTTGCGGTGGTCAACCTGCCATCGGTAACCGTCTGGGCCGCGATGGGCACGCAGCTGCGCCGCTGGCTGGACGGGCCGGGACGATTACGCGCCTTCAACATCACCATGGCGCTGTTGCTGGTGGCCTCGCTCTACCCGATGCTGGGGCTTTGAGGCGGCGCACGTGTTGCATTAGGATGGGTTCAACGCAACAAACGACCGCGATGTTCCTTGCAAAGGCTGCTATGCCTGATCCGGTACAGCCTTGACCCGCATCAAACGCAACAGACCCTAAAACGGCACATCATCGGCGCGA
>JAQCLA010000073.1 GCA_027592105.1 Pseudomonadota bacterium
CAAGCAAGGATGAGCCAGAGCCTCCAAACGAAACAACGCTCAACTGTCCCAAATTATCTGACGACGGACATTCATGATGCAAAAGCATTTCATTGCAGGGCTGACGCTGGGGGCGGTCAAGTGATGCAGGCGTGGCGGTTGGATGACGGGCATCAGACCTTGGTGCTGGGCGCGCATGGCACGCAATTGCCCGAGGTGGTCTATTGGGGCGCGCCGCTGGTGGCGGATGCGGATCTTGGGGCGCTGCTGGCGGCCCATGCCAGCGATGTGACGGGCGGAATGCTGGATGCGTTGCCCGACTTGTCGATCCTGCCCGAGGCGGCGCGCAGCTTTCAGGGACAACCCGGGCTGATCTTGCGCGATGCCGATGGCGCGCCGCTCTGGCCGGTGTTTCGCTTTGCCTCGGCCCATCCCGGCCCGGCGGGGCTGGAGCTTGTCTATGCCGACGACGCCTTGGGCCTGAGCTATCGAGCGATCTTTGGCACCGATCGCGGCAGCGGGGTGATCACGGCGCAAGCCATGCTGCAGGCCGCGCGCCCGGTTCGGGTGGAATGGCTGGCCGCGCCGGTCTTGCCCGCCAGCCAATATGCCGACGAGATGATCGATTTCGCCGGTCGCTGGTGCGGCGAGTTCTTGGTGGTACGCACGCCATGGTCGGCCGGGATGCGCAGTCGCGAGAACCGCACCGGTCGCAGCGGACACGAGCATTTCCCCGGCCTGTTCATCCCCGAACGCGGCACGACGAATACGCAAGGTCGGGCTTTTGGCTTTCACTACGGCTGGTCGGGCGGCCACAAGATGATCGCCGAAGAGCTTGCCTGCGGGCGTCGGCAAATCCAGTTCGGCCATGCGCCGGGCACCGATCACGCAGCAGCGACATGTTTCGAGACCGCGCCCCTTTACGCGGTCTGGTCGGATGCGGGGCTGAACGGCTGCGCAGTCGCCTTTCAGCGCCATCTGCGCGACACCATCGTCACCTGGCCCGCGCAATCGCGCCCGCGGCCGGTGCATTACAATTGCTGGGAAGCGGTCTATTTCGACCATGACCTGTCCGTTCTTGCCGATATCGCGACACGGGCCGCGGCACTGGGCGCCGAGCGCTTCGTGCTCGATGACGGCTGGTTCGGTCTGCGCGACGACGACACCTCGTCGCTTGGCGACTGGACGGTCGACCGGCGCAAGTATCCCGAAGGCCTTGCCCCGCTGATTTCGCATGTGCGCGGCCTTGGCATGGGCTTTGGGCTCTGGCTCGAACCCGAGATGGTCAACCCCGACAGCGCACTTTACCGCGCGCATCCCGACTGGGCGCTGGGCGCGGTCGACCAGACGCTCGGGCGCCAGCAGATGGCGCTGAACATGGCGCTGCCCGCGGTGCGCGACCATCTGTACGCCGCGATTGCCGCACTGCTGCGGGACCACCGGATCGACTATATCAAATGGGACCATAACCGGGTGCTGCCGATGCCCGATGCGGCCCAGACACGCGGCAGCCTTGCCCTGCTCGACCGGCTACGCGCCGATTTCCCCCAAGTAGAGATCGAAAGCTGCGCCTCGGGCGGGGGGCGGATCGATTTCGGCATCTTGCAGCGCACCCAGCGGGTCTGGCTGTCCGACAGCAACGACGCGCTGGAACGGTTGCGCATCCAGCACGACGCGGCGCTGGTCTTGCCCTTGGCGGTCACCGGGTCCCATGTCGGGCCCCGGCAGTGCCACACCTCGGGACGCACGCTGGATATCCATTTCCGGGCATGGGTCGCGGCCCAGCGCCACATGGGCTTCGAGATGGACCCGCGCGAATTGACCGCGCAAGAGGCCGCGGTGCTGCAAAGCGTCACCGCGTGGTGGAAGCGCAACCGCGACTGGCGCGAGAGGGCCGATATCTTGCGCCTCGACAGCCCCGACCCGGCGGTCATTGCCGAACAGCAGATGGCCGCCGACGGCGCGCGCTTTGTCGTCTTCGCGGGCAAGGCCGCGACCAGCCGCCAGATCGTGCCGCGCCCCTTGCGGCTGACGGGGCTTGATCCGGCGGCCGACTACAGGGTCGAGTTGATCAACCGCGACACCGCGCCGATCCTGTCGCGCGCGATGCCCGCGCTGAAGGCCGGCCCGCTGGTGCTGCCCGGTAGCGTGTTGCTGAACCAAGGGCTGAACCTGCCTTGGTCCTTCCCCGAAACCATCTGGGTCATCGAAGGCCAGCGCCTGTGACGACCCGACCCATCCACCCTATCCCGCCGGAGGCGGAGACATGACAAAACGCCGTTCGCAACATTGGTATGGCAAGCACGACAAGGACGGTTTCATCCACCGCTCTTGGATGAAGAACCAAGGTTTTCCCGATCACGTCTTCGATGGCCGGCCGATCATCGGCATCTGCAACACGTGGTCGGAACTGACGCCTTGCAATTCGGGGCTGCGCGACTTGGCCGAGGCGGTCAAGCGCGGCGTCTGGGAGGCCGGCGGCTTTCCGGTGGAATTCCCGGTCATGAGCCTTGGCGAAACCCAGATGAAGCCCACGGCGATGCTGTTTCGCAACCTGCTGTCGATGGATGTCGAGGAATCGATCCGCGCCTATGGCATCGACGGCGTCGTCTTGCTGGGGGGCTGCGACAAGACCACGCCGGGCCAGCTGATGGGGGCGGCCAGCGTCGATCTTCCCGCGATCGTGGTGTCTTCGGGGCCGATGCTGAACGGTAAGTGGCAGGGGCGCGATATCGGATCTGGCACCGATGTGTGGAAATTCTCCGAGTCGGTGCGGGCGGGCGACATGAGCTTGCAAGATTTCATGGCCGCCGAAAGCGGCATGTCGCGCTCCAAGGGGGTGTGCATGACGATGGGCACGGCCAGCACCATGGCCAGCCTTGTCGAGGCGATGGGCATGGCGCTGCCCACCAATGCCGCGCTGCCCGCTGTCGATGCTCGGCGCGGGGCGCTGGCGCATCTGACCGGGCGGCGCATCGTCGAAATGGTCGAAGAAGACCTCAAGCCGTCCGACATCCTGACGCGCGGGGCTTTCGAGAACGCGATCCTTGCCAATGCCGCGGTTGGCGGCTCGACCAATGCGGTGATGCACCTTCTGGCGTTGGCCGGGCGGGTCGGGTTCGCGCTGACGCTGGCCGATTTCGAGATCGGTTCCGAGATCCCGCTTTTGGTGAACTGCATGCCATCGGGAAAATACCTGATGGAAGATTTCTGTTATGCCGGCGGCATGCCCGTCGTGCTGCAGGAACTGGGCCACAGGCTGCGGCCCGCGCGCACCGTTCTGGGCGGCGATATCAGCGCCTATGCCGCCGGGGCGACCTGTTTCAACCGCGATGTGATCCACAGCTACGACAGCCCGGTGAAACCGGCGGCGGGGTTGCGGGTGCTGCGGGGCAATCTTGCGCCGAACGGGGCCATCGTGAAACCTTCGGCGGCCACCGATGCGCTGCTCGAACACGAGGGCGAGGCCTATGTCTTCGAGACGATCGAGGATCTAAAGGCCAATATCGACCGCCATGACCTGCCGGTCACACCCGATACGATCCTCGTGCTCAAGGGGTGCGGGCCGCGCGGCTATCCGGGCATGCCCGAGGTCGGCAACATGCCCATCCCCGCGCGGCTGGTGCAGCAAGGGGTGCGCGACATGATCCGCATCTCGGATGCGCGGATGTCAGGCACGGCCTTTGGCACCGTCATCTTGCATGTCAGCCCCGAGGCCGAGGCGGGCGGGCCGCTGGCACTGGTCAGGACGGGCGACCGCATCCGCGTCTCGGCGCGCGAGGGGGTGCTGGAATTGCTGGTCGATGCGGCCGAGCTGGCGACCCGCCGCGCCGCGTGGCAACCGACACCGCCCCATTACACCCGCGGCTATGCCCGGCTATACATCGACCATGTCTTGCAGGCCGACCGGGGGGCGGATCTCGATTTCCTTGTCGGCAAGGACACGCGGCTTGTCACCCGGGAGAGCCATTGATGCAGCACGCCACCTTTCCTGACCTGGACGGCGCATCGGTACTGATTACCGGCGGCGGTTCGGGCATCGGCGCGGCGCTGACCGAGGGGTTCTTGCGCCAAGGCGCGCGCGTGGCCTTCGTGCAACGTTCCGATGCGGCGCCCTTTGTTGCCGAGATGACGCAAGCCACCGGCAACACGCCGCTGTTCATTCCATGCGACATCACCGATATCGGCCAGCTTCGCGCAAGCCTGGCCGCGGCCGCACAGGCTCATGGCCCGATCACCGTGCTGGTCAACAACGCCGCCAATGACCAGCGCCACGGCACCGAAGAGGTGACCGAGGCATTCTGGGACTGGTCGCAGGCGATCAACCTGAAAAGCTATTTCTTCGCCTGCCAGGCCGTCGTGGCGGGCATGCGCGCGGCCGGGGGCGGGGCCATCGTCAACGTGACCTCGATCAGCTACATGATGGGCAATGCGGGCTATCCCGCCTACACCACGGCCAATGCCGGCATCAACGGGATGACCCGCAGCCTTGCGCGGGAATTCGGGCCGGACAATATCCGCGTCAATGCCTTGGCCCCGGGCTGGGTGCTGACCGAAAAGCAGCTTGCGCTCTGGACGACGCCAAAGGCGCTGGAGGATCATATGGAACGGATGTGCCTGAAGCGGCATCTTGCCCCCGAGGATATCGTCGGGCCGATGCTGTTTCTGGCCTCGCGCCTGTCGGGGGCGATGACCGGGCAGGCGCTGGTGGTCGATGGCGGCGTGGTGGTGACAGGATGATCCGGCCGGACTGGATCGCCGTCGATTGGGGCACGACGCATTGCCGCGCCTGGGCGATGGGCGCGGATGGCACGATGCTGGCCGAGGCGCAATCGGCCGAGGGCATGGGCCAGCTTGCCCCCGCCGCCCCCGAAGCCTACGAGGCGGCCTTGCTGCGCCTGATCGGCCCATGGCTGGGGCAGGCGCCCGTCAGCATCGTGGCCTGCGGCATGATCGGCGCGCGCCAAGGCTGGATCGAGGCACCCTACATGCCGGTTCCCTGCGCCCCGGTCGGCGGCGGCGCAATCCGCCCGACCACGCGCGATCCGCGCTTGGCGCTGCGCATCTTGCCGGGCCTGTCACAAAGCGCCCCCGCCGATGTCATGCGCGGCGAGGAAACGCAGATCGCTGGGGCCCTTGCGCTCCGGCCCGGCTTTGACGGGGTGATCGTGCTGCCCGGCACGCATTCGAAATGGGCCCATGTCAGCGCGGGCGAGGTGGTCAGCTTTCGCAGCTTCCTGACGGGGGAACTGTTTGCGCTTCTCTCGGGGCAATCGGTGCTGCGCCATTCGACGGGCGAGGGCTGGCAGGCCGATGCCTTTGCGGCAGCGGTCGAAGACAGCCTGTCGCGGCCCGCGGCGCTGGCCTCGCGGCTGTTCTCGATCCGGGCCGAGGATCTTTTGCACGGGCTTGCGCCGGGGGTTGGCCGGGCGCGGCTGTCGGGGCTGTTGATCGGGATGGAGCTTGCCGCGGCCAAGCCCTATTGGCTGGGCCAGCCCGTGACGATCCTTGGGGCGGATCGGCTGGCCGATGCCTATGCGACGGCGCTTGCCGCCCAAGGGGTCCATGTCGCGCGCATCGATGCGACCGAGGCGACCTGCGCCGGGCTTGCCGCCGCCCATGCGCTGCTGAAGGAAACCGCATGAGCCGCCCCCTGATCGCCATCCTGCGCGGGATCACCCCGCCCGAGGCCGTCGCCATCGCCGCTGTCTTGATCGATGCCGGGATCACCCGGATCGAGGTGCCGCTGAACTCGCCCCAGCCGCTTGACAGCATCGCGCGCATGGTCGCGGCGCATGGGCATGCGGCCCTGATCGGGGCGGGCACCGTGCTGACGCCGGAACAGGTGGCCGATGTGGCGGCCATCGGCGGTCGGCTGATCGTCTCGCCAAATTGCGACCGGGCGGTCATCGCCGCCACAAGGGAGATGGGTCTGCAAAGCTGGCCCGGGGTGTTCACCCCGACCGAGGCCTTCGCGGCCCTTGCCGCGGGGGCCAATGGGCTGAAACTGTTTCCCGCCGCCATGGCCGGGCCCGAGGGGCTGCGGGCGATGCGCGCGGTCTTGCCACCCGAGACCGAGGTCTTCGCCGTGGGCGGGGCGGATGCCAAGGATTTCGCGATATGGCGCAAGGCGGGGGCATCGGGCTTTGGCCTTGGGTCCGCGCTTTATGCACCGGGGCTGACACCGGGGGCGGTGGCGGCGCGGGCGACGGCAATCGTGGCGGCATGGGATCGGGTTGCATGACGGCCACGATCTTCGATGCAACGCCTTGCGCGCTGGGCGAAGGGCCCTTGTGGCACCCCCAGGCGCAGTGTCTTTTCTGGTTCGACATCAACGCCAAGCGACTTTACCGGCGCGGCGATGGCGACACCCGCACATGGCAGTTCGATGAACATGTCAGCGCGGCGGGCTGGGTCGATGCCACGCGCCTGTTGATCGCCTCGGAAACCGCCTTGCGCCTGTTCGACAGCGCGACCGGAGAAAGCAAGATCATCTGCCCGCTGGAAAGCGATACCGCCGCGACACGGTCCAATGACGGGCGCGCCGACCCGCAGGGCGGGTTCTGGATCGGCACCATGGGCAAGCGTGCCCAAAGCGGGGCGGGCGCGATCTATCGCTACCACGACGGGGCGTTGCGCAAGCTTTACGACAAGATCACCATCCCCAACGCGATCAGCTTTCACCCCGACGGGCAAAGCGCCTGCTTCACCGACACCCCCACGCGCAAGGTGATGCGGGTGGCGCTGGACGCGGCGGGCTGGCCCTTGGGCCGCCCCGAGGTCTTTCTCGATCTCGCCGATGCGCCCGGCGGCCCCGATGGGGCGGTCTTTGACGCCAAGGGCATCTTTTGGCTGGCACTTTGGGGGGCGGGTTGCATCATCGGCCATGACCCGGCCGGGCAAGTCGTCGCCCGATACACCGCCCCTGCCCCGCATCTGAGTTGCCCGGCCTTCGGCGGCCCGGATCTGTCCACGCTGTTTGCCACCAGCGCGACCGAGGGGCGACACGCCCCCGCCGCGACCGAGGGGGCGACCTTTCACTGGCCTACGCCCTTTCGCGGGCAGGCCGAACACCGGGTGATCTTTTGAACCGCACGCTGGGCGTCTGCTATTACCCCGAACATTGGCCCGAAGAGATCTGGGCCGAGGATGCCCGCCGCATGGTCGAGGCGGGGCTAACATGGGTGCGCATCGGCGAGTTCGCATGGTCGCGCCTAGAACCGTCCGAGGGCGACGCGCATTTCGACTGGCTCGACCGGGCCATCGCGACCTTGGGCGCGGCAGGGCTGCGGGTGATCCTAGGCACCCCGACCGCGACGCCTCCGCGCTGGGTGCTGGACAAGCACCCCGACATGCTGGCCCTCGATGCGGCGGGGCGCGCGCGCGGCTTTGGCTCGCGGCGGCATTACTGCTTTTCGCACCAGGGCTACCTGGCCGAATGCAGGCGCATCGTCACCAAGCTTGCCCTGCGCTACGGTGCAAACCCCCATGTCGCGGCATGGCAGACGGACAATGAATATGGCTGTCATGACACGACGATCAGCTATTCGGCCGCCGCGCGCGATGCCTTCCGCGACTGGTGCGCGCAGCACTACCAAAGCCCAGAGGCGCTGAACCGGGCATGGGGCAACGTGTTTTGGTCGATGGACTATGCCAGCTTCGACGAAATCGGGCTGCCCAACCTGACCGTGACCGAGCCGAACCCTGCCCATGCGATGGCCTTTCGCCGCTTTTCCAGCGATCAGGTCGTGGCCTTCAACCGCGCCCAGACCGAGATCTTGCGCCGCCACACCGATGCGCCGCTGATCCACAACTACATGGGGCGGATCACCGAGTTCGACCATTTCGCCCTTGGCGAGGCGCTCGACATCGCGTCATGGGACAGCTACCCGATAGGCTTCTTGATGGACCGCATGGATGCCGACGAGGCGCACAAGGCGCGCTACCTGCAACAAGGCGACCCCGACTTCCAAGCCTTTCACCACGATCTGTACCGCGCGGTGGGGCGCGGGCGGTGGTGGATCATGGAACAGCAGCCCGGCCCGGTGAACTGGGCCCCCTGGAACCCTGCGCCGCTTCCCGGCATGGTGCGGCTCTGGACATGGGAGGCCTTCGCCCACGGGGCCGAGACGGTGTGCTTTTTCCGCTGGCGCCAAGCGCCCTTTGCGCAAGAACAGATGCATGCAGGGTTGTTGCGACCCGACAGCAGTGCCGCCCCCGGTCTTGCCGAGGCCGCCGAGGTCGCCCGCGAGATCGCCCAAGCCCCGCAGGCCGGCACAAAGTGCGCCAAGGTGGCGCTGATCTTCGACTACCCCAGCGCATGGGCGTGGCAGGTGCAGCCGCAAGGGGCGGATTTCGACTATTTCCGGCTGGTCTTCGCGGCCTATCGCAGCTTGCGCCGCCTTGGGCTGTCGGTCGATGTGATCGCGCCCGACACCGATCTTGCGGGCTATCGGCTGGTGCTGGCGCCGGGCATCTTCACCCTGTCCGATGCGTTGAAGGCGCGGCTTGCAGCGCATGACGGCATCGTTATCGTCGGGCCGCGCGCCGGCTCCAAGACCCCTGATTTCACCATCCCCCTGCCCTTGCCGCCAGCCCTTCCGGGGCTTGACGTCGCCGTCAGCCATGTCGAAAGCCTGCCGCCCGGGCATCTGCGCGAGGTGGCAGGTGGCGGGGCGATCGCGCATTGGTACGAACATCTCGACGGCACCGCCGAGCCGCTGGTTACGCTGGAAACCGGCGCGGCGGTGATGGTGGGCGCAGGCAATCTGCGCTACCTTGGGGCTTGGCCCATGCCGGGGCTGTGGGACAAGATCATCGCCGCGGCCTGCGCGCAAGCCGGCCTTGCGACCGAGCCGATGCCCGAGGGGCTACGCCTGCGCGACACCGGGCGCGAACGTTTCGTCTTCAACTACGCAGCCCATCCGCAAAGCTACAGGGGCCAGCCCATTCCGGCGGCCGGGGTGCTGCGTCTTGCGCTTGACGGTTAAAGATCGACGACCGGCGCCATGGCGGCCCCGGCCATAGCAATGTTGGCGGGGGCCGGCGCCCGTCAGGCTGCGGCGTCTTGATTGACGACCTCGGCGAAGGACTGAAAGAACTTGGCGGCAAGTTTCTGCGCCGTGCTCTGGATCAGGCGACTGCCCAGCTGCGCAAGCTTGCCGCCGATCGCGGCCTTCGCCTCATAGCGCAAGATCGTCTCGTTCGGGCCGTTCTCGGCAAGCGTCACGGTCGCGCCGCCCTTTGCATGGCCTGCGGCGCCACCATTGCCCTGGCCCGTGAGGGAAAACATATCCGGCGCCCCTGCGGTATCCAGTTGCACGGTGCCACTGAACTTGGCTTTCACAGGGCCGATTTTCAGAACAACCAAGGCCTCCAACTCGGTATCGGAGTGTTTGATCAACTCTTCGCAGCCCGGGATACACTGCTGGAGGACCGCAGGGTCGTTAAGCGCGGCATAGACCTTTGCCTTGGGCGCGTTGATGACGATCTCGTCAGAAAGTTCCATGTCATGTCCTTTTCAGCAGCAAAGGAATTTGATGGTGGCGATCAGCTCGGCCTGTTCGCGCGAAAGCGCCATTTTGCGGCGCCATCTTTGGGCAAGGTTGCGAAAGGCCATCATGGGGCAAGCTCCTGTGCGCGGGCCGTGAGGGCGGCATAGGCATCGGGCGTGTCGATGTCGGTATAAAAGCCCGGTGCGACAAGCGGGTGAAACTGCACCAGATCGGGGTTGTCACGGGTGAACCGCTTGCATCCGGGCGCATGCGGATCGGCCAAAAGCCCGGCACGCAACGGATCGGGAACGACGATAGGGTTACCGCGCCTGTCATCCATGCGGGGGATGGAGATGCGTCCCGGATCAGCGGCGGCATGGGCGGCCAGCAGGGCGCGCAGATCATCGGGCGTCAATAGCGGCTGGTCACCAAGGCCGATCAAGAGAACCTTGGCCTTGCCCGCCGCGCGCAGCCCGCAGGCGACCGAGGTGTGTTGCCCCTGAAGATGATCGGGGTTCAACGCAATGGTTACATCGCTTCCGACAAGGGCCCGGGCGATGGCTCGTAGTCTCTCATACCTTCTTGACGCCCTGTGAGCTCAAGAAGCGGTCTCTGCCGACTGTCTTGAGGACGTTGACATGCAGAGA
>JAQCLA010000074.1 GCA_027592105.1 Pseudomonadota bacterium
CGGAGTATTTGGAAAGCAAAGATGACGCCGTGATCGGCACTTTCATCGCGATGGACGCGGGGCTTGAGAGGGCGTAAGGGGCGGCGCATGGCATATGGCGATCGTTTCAGCACTCTCACGCTTGCGCAGGCGAAAGACTTGCCGTTTTGGCGGCGTCCCATCGCGCTATTGGCGCTGATGGCCTTTGCCATGCCGGTGGGTTTTGCCACATGGTCGGCACTTTTGAACAATTTCGTTATCGAGATGGCGGGATTTGACGGGGCCGATATCGGTTGGCTGCACACGGTACGCGAGATACCGGGGTTTTTCGCCATCGGGGTCATCGCCTTGATCATCTTTATCCGCGAGCAGGTTTTGGGGCTGGTGTCGCTCTTGATGCTGGGGCTTGCCACGGCCTTGACCGCGCAATTCCCCAGCTTAGGCGGGTTGCTGATGATCACGCTGATCAGTTCGATCGGGTTTCATTATTACGAGACGGTCAACCAATCACTGCAATTGCAGTGGATCGACAAAAAGCGCGCGCCGCAGGTGTTGGGTTGGCTGATGGCGGTGGGGTCGGGGGCGACGTTCCTTGCCTATGGGCTGATCGTTCTGACATGGCGGGCCTATGATCTGAGCTATGATCTTGTTTATTGGTTGGCCGGCGGCGTGACGGCGGCGATCGCGCTTGTGTGCTTGTTCGCCTTTCCGCAATTCGAAAGCCCCAATCCGCAGACCAAGAAGATGGTGCTGCGCCGGCGCTACTGGCTTTACTATGCGCTGCAATTCATGTCGGGCGCGCGGCGGCAGATCTTTGTCGTGTTCGCCGCCTTCATGATGGTGGAGCGTTATGGCTTTGCGGTGCATGAGGTCACGGCGCTGTTCATGGTGACGCTGCTTGCCAATATGGTTGCCGCACCGCTTTTGGGGGCTGTGGTGGCGCGCTTTGGCGAGCGGTTGGCGCTGATCGTGGAATATGGCGGGCTCGGGGCGATCTTTTTGCTTTATGCCGCACTTTACTTGTTTGATTGGGGGCCTTGGGTGGCGGCCGGGCTTTATATCGCCAATCATTTGTTTTTTGCCTTGGCCTTGGCGATCAAAACCTATTTCCAGAAGATCGCCGACCCCGGTGATATCGCGCCGACGGCGGCGGTGGCTTTTACCATCAACCATATTGCAGCGGTGTTTCTGCCTGCACTGCTGGGCTATGTCTGGCTTACCTCGCCTGTGTCGGTTTTTTTGCTGGCTGCAGGGATGGCGGCGGTATCCTTGGGCTTGTCTTGTCTTGTGCCGCGTCATCCCGTGCCGGGGCATGAGACCATCTTGGTTGCGCAGCGTGGCGCGCCCGTTGCCAAGAGCGAGACAAGCGCGTAGGGGCAGGGCGACGTTGAACTGACCCGAACGGAACCCGACCCATGCCCACCTGGACCGCGCTGACGACCCTGCCCGAGAAGATCAAGGCCGAAGCGCTGGGTGCCGCGCTGGAAGAGATAACGCCCGAGCCGACAGGTGTTGGTGTCTTCGAGATGGAGGACGGATCGGGGTTATGGGAAGTCGGGGCGTATTTCACTGAAGGCCCCGATGAGATCGCGCTGATGTTGCTGGCCGCAACCCATGGGGCAAAGCCTTTCGCGATATCGGCGTTGCCTGAAACCGATTGGGTGGCGCATGTGCGCCGCGAATTGCATCCGGTGAATGCCGGGCGCTTTTTCGTCTATGGCGCGCATGATGCCGACAAGGTGCCGGCCGGTCGGATCGGCCTGTTGATCGAGGCTGCGATGGCCTTTGGCACAGGGCATCATGGGACAACACAGGGTTGTCTCGAAGCGATGGACAAACTGTTGAACGCTGGGAATTCGTTCAAAAATGTGGCCGATATCGGCTGTGGAACTGCGGTTCTGGCCATCGCCGCCGCCAAGGTTTTGGAGGGGGATGTGATCGCCTCCGACATCGATCCGGTCGCGGTCGAGGTTGCCTTGGCCAATGCTGCGGCCAATGGTGTGGCGGGGCGGGTCGCCTGTGTCGAGGCGGCTGGTTTCGACCATGTCGATCTTGCCGCGCGTGCGCCTTATGATCTTGTTTTTGCGAATATTCTTAAAGGGCCGTTGATCGAGTTGGCGCCCGATATGGCCGCGCATTCAGCCGCGAATGGCCATGTCATTCTATCGGGGCTTTTGATCGATCAAGCGCCCGATGTGACGGCTGCCTACGTCGCGGCGGGTTTCGTGTTGAAGGACCAGCGCGAGATCGGGGATTGGGCCACGCTGACCTTGTGCCGTGAAGACGCCTAAATCCCGCCCCAATTCACTCGCAGTTTTCGGCGACTCGTGGTAAAGATCCACCTGGTGGGGGCGACTTTGAACGTTCGAGTTGCCCAATGAATCAGGACTATCCCAATTTTCGATCCCGCGTGGATCGTATCAACCGTGCCCGGCGTGACCGGGTCGTGGGTGAGTTCGTGTTGCAATCGAACGGTCTTCTTGTGCCGAAACAGCGTCGCCTGAGATTTGGTTTCCCGCTCAAGGGCCTGATTTTGGCTTTCGTCATCGCGGTGATGGTGAAGGCCTATCTGATCTGGTTCCTTGGCTTGGAGCTTTATCAACTGGAGATGCTGCGACTGCTGAGTGGATCGCGCTTCGAACAAGCCGCGGCCCGTATCCTCATGCCCGATCAACTGACCATGTGGATGGTCAGCCAATATGATTGGATATGGGGGTATATCATGGCTTGGCGACAATCTGCGGCGGCCCTTTGACGGGCTGGCCGGAACGATCTCACCACTGAAAGAAAAAGGCGCCCTTGATCCGCTCAGGGGCGCCTTTGCTTTGGGCGGTGGTTGGTTCAGCCGCGCTGATAGGTGCCGCGGGCGATATCGTCGATATCACCGCGCACAAGGCCTAGATCTTCCAATTCGCGGTCGGTCAATGCCGAGAGGCTTTTGCGCGTGACACGCGCATCATTCCAAGCGGCGATCCGGCCGAACACTTCGGCCAGAAGACGGGTGGCACCGAAGCCGGCGCCGAGGGGGCGGTTCGTGATAATGGCCATCTGGCGTTTCCTTATGGGTTCATCATTTCGGCCAAACGGTGAAAGACCGCCGGTCGCTTGATCAGATGCCGCATCTAGATGTGCAGATTGCGTCACACAATGCGCGATTATGCATGGGTCACATGCAATTTGCGCATGCCTTGCATGATGCTGTTTTCGGCAATGATTAAAGGGTAAATCGGCTGTGCGCGTGTCGTTTTCATTGCGTCGAATGACGCTTTTTGGCTGCGCATTTCCGACATCTGTCAAAAGCGACTTTTCGCGCGCGATATGGGACCAATCGCTAGGCAATGTTCGCCTTTCGTGCTAGTGATGCAGAAAGGCCACGAAATGGGCTGTAAATTGCGGGGCGAGGACGGGCAGATGCGGATAATCGGGATCGACCCGGGGCTGAGATGCCTTGGATGGGGTGTGATCGACGTTGATGGCTCGCGGCTCAGGCATGTGGCCAACGGGCAGATCCTGTCTGGTGCAGGTGATTTGGCCCTGCGGCTTTTGGCGCTTTATGAACAATTGAGCGCGGTCATCGCGCGCCATGCGCCCCAGGCGGCCGCCGTCGAGCAGACCTTTGTCAACAAGGATGGTGCGGGCACGCTCAAGCTGGGTCAGGCGCGCGGTATTGCGATGCTGGTGCCCGCCAAAGCGGGGTTGAGCGTGGCGGAATATGCCCCCAACGCGGTGAAAAAGGCGGTTGTCGGCGTGGGTCATGCCGAAAAGCAGCAAGTGGAGCATATGGTGCGGCTGCAATTGCCGGGCTGCGATCCGGTGGGTCCGGATGCCGCTGATGCGCTGGCCATCGCGATTTGCCATGCATTCTACGCGCAATCGGCGGGTCGTTTGGCTCAAGCCATCGGGGCTGCATCATGATCGGCAAGCTGACAGGGCGGGTAGACTACAAGGCCGCCGATCACCTTTTGCTCGATGTGGGGGGTGTTGGCTACACGGTGCATTGCTCGGATCGCACCTTGGCCGCATTGCCCGGCGCGGGGCAGATGGCGGCGCTTTATACCGAGCTTTTGGTGCGCGAGGATCTGTTGCAGCTTTTCGGCTTTCTCACGCCTTATGAGCGGGAATGGCATCGGCTTCTGATCTCGGTCCAAGGGGTGGGGTCCAAGGCATCGATGGCGATCTTGGGCACGCTTGGCCCCGATGGTGTGGCGCGCGCGATCGCTATTGGCGATTGGGGCGCGGTCAAGGCCGCGCCGGGGATTGGGCCAAAGCTTGCCCAGCGCGTGGTCAACGAGTTGAAAGAGAAAGCGCCGGGCATCATGGCCTTGGGCGGCACGATGGGGCAGGCGGCGGGCACCAGCCCCGATCCGTTGATCGAAGAAGATGACCCGGCCAAAGCGCCGATGCCACAGGCCGCACTGCCGTCATCGGGTGCGGCGCAGGCTGACGCACTCTCGGCCCTTACAAATCTGGGCTATGCGCCGTCCGAGGCCGCGCGCGCCGTGGCCGAGGCCGCAGGCAATGCACCGGGGTCAGAGGCCTCTGCGCTGATCCGCGCGGCGCTGCGCCTTTTGGCGCCAAAAGAGTAGGGGGTGGCGTGCGCTTTACGCCTCAGCCATAGATGCAAGATATGACAGACCCCGACCCAACCCTGCGCCCAGCGCCCATGCCCGAGGACGCCGACCGCGCCCTGCGCCCGCAAAGCCTTGATGATTTCATCGGACAGGCCGAGGCGCGGGCGAACCTGTCGGTTTTCATCGAAAGCGCGCGGCGGCGGGCCGAGGCGATGGATCATGTGCTGTTCCACGGGCCTCCGGGCTTGGGCAAGACCACGCTGGCACAAATCATGGCGCGCGAATTGGGTGTGAATTTCCGCATGACCTCTGGCCCGGTCTTGGCGCGGGCGGGTGATCTGGCGGCGATCTTGACCAATCTCGAAGCGCGCGATGTGCTGTTTATCGACGAGATTCACCGCCTCAATCCAGCGGTGGAAGAGGTGCTTTACCCCGCGCTCGAGGATTTCGAACTGGATCTTGTGATTGGCGAGGGGCCAGCCGCGCGCACGGTGCGGATCGAATTGCAGCCTTTCACGCTGGTGGGTGCAACCACGCGGATGGGTCTTTTGACCACGCCCTTGCGCGACCGCTTCGGCATTCCCACGCGGCTCAATTTCTACACCACCGAGGAATTGACCCGGATCGTGGCGCGTGGCGCGCGCCTGTCGGGGATCGATGCAGACCCGCAAGGCGTGGCCGAGATTGCCGGTCGCGCGCGCGGCACACCGCGGATCGCGGGCAGGCTGCTGCGCCGCGTGATCGATTTCGCGCTGGTCGAGGGCAATGGGCGGCTGACGCAAGCCATCGCCGACAGCGCGCTGACGCGGCTGGGTGTCGATCATCTGGGCCTTGATGGGGCGGACCGGCGTTATTTGAGCTTGATTGCCGAAAACTATGCGGGTGGGCCTGTTGGGGTCGAAACGCTCTCGGCGGCACTTTCGGAAAGCCGCGATACGCTGGAAGAGGTGATCGAGCCTTATCTGCTGCAACAAGGCCTGATCGCGCGCACACCGCGCGGGCGGATGCTGGCGCACAAGGGCTGGACGCATCTGGGGATGCAAGCGCCACCCGCGCCGGGGCAGGGCGAATTGCTTTGACGATGCCGATGACGATGACCGATACCAGCCTTTCGCCCCTCACCCCCGAAGCCGTCACCGCCCTGTTCACCCGCGCGGATGGCCAATTCCTGTTCGCACGCTGGGGGCGGCCCATTGTGCCGGTGGTCTTTGGGGTCGAAGATGGCACCGTGTCGATCCTGAAAGGTGCGATCGAGGCGGTGGTGGCGCTGGCCGGCCATAAGATGGCCGAAACCGACCCGGAACTGGGTGCCAATCTGATGGTGTTTTTCATCCGTGTTTGGGCCGAGTTGACGGCAACTCCCAATCTTGACCGGCTGATCCCCGATCTGGCCCCTTTGGTCGCGCGGCTTGAGGGGGCGGATGCCAACCAATACCGCGCCTTTCGCTTTGACGAGGGCGGCGGGATCAAAGCCGCCTTTGTCTTTATCCGTATGGACGCCGCCATGGCACAGGCCCCGGCCGAGACCATTGCGCTGAGCCAGATCGTGCAGACGATCCTTTTGTGGTCCGACACGGCCTTTCTTGGGCAATCGCCGCTTGCGGTGCTGCGCGATGGCGGGCCTGCGATCCTCAAGCCGCAGATCGCCGATCTGATCCGCGCAGCCTATGACCCGGCGCTGCCGGTGGCATTCACCGATCCGGCGTTGGGTTTGCGCATGGCTGCGCGTTTGGGGCGGATGCAATGACCCATCGCTGGCCCATCCGCGTCTATTACGAAGATACCGATCTGGCGGGGATCGTCTATTACGCCAATTACCTGCGCTTTATCGAGCGCGCGCGCTCGGAACTGGTGCGCGCGGCGGGCATCGATCAGGTGGCGATGAAGGCCGCGGGGCTGGTTTTCGCCGTGCGCCGGGTCGAGGCCGATTACCTGAAGCCCGCCCATTATGACGACCAGATCGAAGTGCGCACAAGGCTGTGCGATGTCAAAGGTGCCAGCTTTGCCATGCCGCAAGAGGTATGGCGCCAAGATGAGCTTTTGTTTCAAGCACATGTCACGATTGTCGTGTTGAACCAAGCCGGGCGGGCCACGCGGCTTCCGGCGGAACTTCGCGCAAGGCTCGATGCCGTCACGGCAGATGTCAGCCGCTGACAGAGAAGTGTTCGCAATCCCCCTTATAAGCTGATATCATCACAGCTTAATGAGGCATGAAAAACGTGCCCATATCGTATTGAGGCCGGGGCAGAGGAAACTTTTAGTCACCATGGAAACCGAAACACTCGCTGTCGCGCAGCAGGCGGATTATACCGTTATTGCGCTGTTTTTCCGTGCAAGCATCACGGTCCAGCTTGTCATGATCGCCTTGATCGTGGCTTCGGTCTGGGTTTGGGCGGTCACCTTCACCAAGTTCAAGATGTTTCGCAGCGCACGCACCAATGCGAGCGCTTTCGACGCGGCATTTTGGTCGGGTGAACCGCTCGATGAGCTCTACGACCGGATCGCCGATGCGCCCGCCAGCGCCTATGAACGTGTCTTTGTCGCGGGCATGACCGAATGGCGGCGCTCCTTGCGCGATGATGGTGCCTTAATCCCCGGCGTGCAGCAGCGCGTCGACCGCTCGATGGATGTGGCGATCGCGCGCGAAAGCGAACGCTGGACGCATGGCTTGGGCTTTTTGGCCACGACCGGATCGGCTGCACCCTTCGTTGGGCTTTTCGGCACGGTTTGGGGGATTATGCGCTCGTTCCAAGAGATCGCGATTTCCGGCAATACCTCGCTTGCCATTGTCGCACCCGGTATCGCCGAGGCCTTGCTTGCCACCGGCTTGGGCCTGTTGGCGGCGATCCCTGCGGTGATCTTGTACAATATGCTCAGCGCCGATGCCGACCGCCTTGTCAGCGGGTTGGAAGGGTTCGCCGATGAATTCTCGACACTTCTGTCGCGGCAGCTCGACTGATGGGTGTCTCGGTTTCAACCAATAGCGGCTCGCGCCGCCGGGGCCGGGGCCGCCGCGCCAATCTCAAGCCGATGTCCGAGATCAACGTCACGCCTTTCGTCGACGTTATCTTGTGCCTGTTGATCATCTTCATGGTGGCCGCCCCCTTGATGACGGTGGGTGTGCCCATCGACCTGCCCGATACCGCCGCCGAGGCCCTGCCATCGGAGGAGGAGGAGCCGCTGACCGTCACGCTTGCGCCAAATGGCATGGTGATGATTCAGACCACCGAAGTGACACTGGACGAGATGATTAGCCGCCTTCAGGCCATCGCCGCCGAGCGGACATCATCGCGGATTTTCCTGCGCGCGGATGGCGCGATTCCCTATGAGGATGTGATGCGCATCATGGGGGCACTGAACGCCGGCGGTTTCCGCGAGATCGGTCTGGTGACAGACTCAGGTGGTCCCCGGCTTGACGGCGGCGGACAGTAAGGGGGGAACGGATGCGCCGGTCCCTTTACGCCTCGACAGCGATACATGTCGCGCTCTTGATATGGGTCGCGCTGGGCGATGGTCTGTTCAAGGATAGCCCAGATCCGGTGTTCGAGGTGACGGGTGTCACGATCTTGTCGAGTGCGGAATTCGATGCGCTGACGGCTGTGGCCACGCCTGTCGCGCTGGAAATCGCACCACCCCCGCCGCGTCCCGAACCCGCCCCAGAACCCGAACCCGCGCCCGAACCCGAAGCGCAGCCTGAACCCACCCCGCCGGGTGAGGTAACCGATACGCTTGCGCCCCCCGCGCCGCTGTCGGGCACCCCCGACCTGCCAGAGGATGGCCGCCCAACCCCGCGCGCCGCCGACCGCATCGCGCCCCTGCCTGCGCCCGCGCCCGAACCCGAGGTCGAGACCGCCCCCGAGGCCGTGACCCAATCCACCGCTCCCGCACCTTCGGCAACGCCCGTGGAGGCAGCGCCGGAAGCCGCCCCCGAGGAAGCCACGACCGAGATCGTGACCGAAGCGGAAACACCCTCCGGCGGGCCGTTGGGCCCCGTCGCCTCCATCCGCCCGCCGACCCGGCCCGAACGCCCCCGCCCAGTCGAGACCGCAGCCGCAGCCCCTGATCCGACCCCGTCGCCACCGCCAGAACCCGAACCCGCCGTCGATCCGCTGGCCGCCGCGATCGCCTCGGCCGTGGCGCAAGCGGTGCAAACATCAAGCGCACCATCCGGCCCACCCTTGAGCGCGGGTGCGCGCGAAGGTTTCCGTGTTGCGGTTTCGACCTGTTGGAATGTCGGCTCGCTCAGCACCGAGGCGCAGGGCACGACCGTGGTTGTCGGTTTCGACATGACCCCCGAAGGGCGACCCGTCGATGGCTCGCTGCGCCTGATCTCATCGGAGGGTGGCGGGAGCGTGGCCGCGCAACAGGCCTTCGAGGCTGCGCGCCGCGCGATCCTGCGCTGCGGTGCGAATGGTTATAACCTGCCTGTCGAAAGCTATGATGACTGGCGGCAGGTCGAACTTGTCTTCAACCCCGAGGGGATGCGTCTGAGATGATTTTGTCGCGCGCCCTTGTTAGCATAAGCTGGCGGAACCATTCCGCGTGGCCAGAGGTGTATCCATGTTGTTGACCCGTCGTTCCTTGATCCGCTCTGCCTCGGTCTTCGCGGCGGCAGCGACACTGCCTGGCCTCGTGCGTGCGCAAAGCCGCCCGCTCCGGCTTGAGATCACCGAAGGTGTGATCGAGCCCTTGCCCTTTGCCATCCCCAGTTTCATCGCGCGCAACGGGGCCGCCGCCGACGCGGCCGCCGACATCACCCGCGTCATCGCCGCCGATCTGCGTGGCACGGGGCTGTTCCGGCAAATTCCCGACAGCGCGCATATCTCGAGCGTCACCAATTTCGACGCGCCGATCCTTTACCCCGATTGGCAGGCGATCAATGCCCAAGCCCTGATCGTGGGCGAGGTCGAGCAGCAAGGTGGTCGTTTGATCGTGCGCTTTCGCCTGTTTGACGTTTTCAGCCAACAGCCTCTGGGCGATGGGCTGCAATTCGTGGGTAACCGCGATGGCTGGCGGCGCATGGCCCATAATGTCGCCGATCAGGTCTATGAGCGGATCACAGGCGAGACGGGGTATTTCGACACGCGTGTCGTCTTTGTCCATGAGGAGGGGCCGAAGAACGCGCGCCTCAAGCGTTTGGCGCTGATGGATTACGATGGCGCGAATGTGCAATTCCTCACCGACAGCCGGAGCCTTGTTCTGGCGCCGCGCTTCAGCCCGACGGGTGACCGGATCATCTATACCAGCTACGAAAGCGGCCAGCCGCGCGTCTACCTGATGGATGTGGCCAGCGTCACCCGCCGCCCGCTCGAGGCGGTGTCGGCAGGCAACATGACCTTTTCGCCGCGTTTCACAGCCGATGGCGGCAGCGTTGTCTTTTCGATGGAGCAGGGCGGCAATACCGACATCTACCGCGTGCCTGTGGGCGGCGGCGCGCGCAGCCAGTTGACCAATGCCCCCTCGATTGAAACGGCACCCTCGTTTTCGCCGGATGGGCGGCAGATGGTGTTCGAAAGCGACCGGACCGGCGGCCAA
>JAQCLA010000075.1 GCA_027592105.1 Pseudomonadota bacterium
GACGGGCTGCATTGATGCCGAAGAGGCGTTTTCTTTCGTCGAGGGGCGGCTCTTGGCGCTGATCTTTGCTATGCTGGCGGTGGGTGCTGCACTCGATCACACAGGCGGGATCGAACTGATCGTCCGCCGCGTCGAACCTGCCTTGGTCGATCTGCCACCATGGGTGCTGGTTTGGGCGGTCTATTACATGACCACGATCCTGACCGAGCTTGTCTCCAACAACGCCATCGCCGTGATCATGGCCCCCATCGCCATCGCCCTTGGCCAGGCCATGGGTGTCGATCCGCGCCCGCTGGTCGTGGCGGTGATGATCGCGGCCTCGGCCTGTTTCGCCACCCCCATCGGTTATCAGACCAATATGCTGGTCTATGGTCCGGGCGGCTACCGATTCACCGATTTCATGCGTATCGGCATTCCCCTGAACCTCAGCCTCGGTGTCGTCGTCTGCCTGACCATCCCGCTCATATGGCCGCTGTAGCTGCCTGACGCCGAAGCTGGCCAAGGAATATGCCCCCGTGCGATCGCTGGTCTTCTCTGTTTCAAAAATATCCCGGGGGAGGCCGCAGGCCGGGGGCAGAGCCCCCTTTTCTGTGACGCCGACCCGCGCGCTCAGCTTTGGCGCGATCGCCGCATCTCGAACCGGCACACCCGCGCCCCTTGTGCGCAGCATGTGGTTTCCACCGCCTGCCAGCCTTGGCCACAAAGCCGATCAAAGAGCCGCGCGAATACCGCCCCATGCCAATTGCACAGCGGCACATCCGATATCTCGCCGCGCACTACCGGGTTATCCAAGATCTCGAAACGCGCAGGCCATCTTGCCGCAAGCCGAAATTCCCCCGACCCGCAAAATGTCCAAGCATGCTTGGCAATGGCTTTCGACAAGATCCGCACGGATAGCCGCGCGGGCAGATGCCGCAACACGGCTTGTGCGGGCTTTGGAATGCGATGGGCTAAGATATAATCGCCCGTGGCCTGCCCGGCCGCTATGGCCAACCGCGCCGCGTCGCCGGGCAAGGCCTGTCGCACCAGCTGAAGCAACCGTGCCGCTGGCCCCTCCTCGATCAGCCCCGCGCTTGGGTCGGGCAGGGCGGTGATCCCGGCCTGCGCCAGCAGGCGGGCGGTTTCTGTCGCGCCTGTTGCCGCCTCCAGCACCGGCACGTACTGCAAGATCGCATTCGGCCCGATCCGGCCCTTGGCCTCTCGCATCGGCTTATTCTGCGGGCAGCTTTTCCGCGGCCTTCACCTCAGCCCCATTGGGCAGGACGAAATCCTCCGTCCGTGACAGTTTCGCCGCCCGTTTCTGCGCCGCGATATCTTGTTTCGACTGCCAATCCGCCATCTGCGCGGGCGCGATGGTGCGGGTCCGGTCGAAGTTGAAATTCAGCTTTCCCTTCGACTGCGGCCCCCAATAATCCACCTTGCCCAGATCATAGAACTGCCGCGCGAAGCCCGCCTTCAGAAAGGCCTTGAGGCACCCCAGAAGATAGCGCCGCCGATAGCCCGTGCCGCGCCACGGGTAATGGAACAGCGCCTTTTTCATGTAGAAGCGGCGGTAATTATTCATCACCCGGTCGAGTAGCTCGTCGCGGTCCATCGCCGCGGGCCGCATGATCGGGGTGACGAAATTGTATTTCGAGAAATCGAAGATCTCGACCTTGTCGCCCAGCTCTTGATAGAGCGGCGTAAAGGGCCAGGGCGTGTACATCGCCCAATTGGCCAGATCGGGCTGCCAGTCCCACGCCATGCGATAGGTCTCTTCCAGCGTCTCGGGCGTCTCGTTGTCCAGCCCCACGATGAACTGCGCCTCGGTAAAGATATCGGCCTCGCGCAGAAGGCGGATCGCCTCCTTGTTCTCCTCGACCTTGGTTTCCTTGTTGAACTGGTCGAGCTTCAGTTGCGCCGCGGCTTCCGTTCCCAGCGAGATATGCACCAACCCCGCCGAGCGGTAGAATTTCAACAGATCCCGGTCGCGGTAGATATCGGTCACCCGCGTGTTGATCCCCCATTGCACGCGGCGCGGCAGGTCGCGGCGGATCAACTCCTCGCAGAATTGGATGAATTTGCGCCGGTTGATCGTGGGTTCCTCGTCGGCCAATATGAAGAAGCCCACGTCATGCGCGTTCACCAGCTTCTCGATCTCGTCGACCACCTTGATCGGGTCGCGCACGCGGTAGTCGCGCCAGAATTTCCATTGGCTGCAAAACGAACAGGTAAAGGGACAACCCCGCGCCATGTTGGGGATCGCGACCTTCACGCCCAAGGGCACATAAATATACTGCTCCCACCTAAGCAGCGACCAGTCGGGTGTGATCGCGTCCAGATCCTTGACCGTCGGCGCGGCGGGTGTCGCCACGATCTCGTCGCCGTCGCGATAGGCGATGCCTTTGATCGCCGCGCGCCCGTCGGGCCAGCGGCCCTCGTCATAGGCGCGGATCAGATCGACGATGATCTCCTCTCCCTCGCCGCGCACGATCACGTCGATATGGGGCGCCTCGGACAAGACCTGCTGATACATGAAGGTCGCATGGATGCCGCCAAGGATGCGCAGCGCCCCCAGCACCACCTCGGCCGCGATCTTCAGCGTTTCTTCGGCCACATAGATCGAGGGCGTGATCGCGGTCGTGCCCACCACATCGGGCTGGATATCGGCCAGCTTCACCCGCAACTGCTCTGGCGTGACATGATCGGTCATCGCGTCGATGAAATGGATATCGCCGTAACCGGCGGATTTCAGCGCACCGGCGATATAGGCCACCCAAGCCGGCGGCCAATTGCCCGCGATCTCGGCCCCGCCGGAATGATAATTGGGATGGATCAGGCAAATCCGCATGGTTGTCTCCCCAGACTGTCACCCCCCCAAAGAGCATCAAAATCGCGATTTCGTATTGATTCAGATCAATCGCGCCACGGGGTGCGGGGCTATGCTTTGGCGCAAGGGCCATCCCTGATAGAATGGCCGATGCAGGTTTCGGCAGGCCACAACACGCGAGGGAGAACGCGGGATGTGGAACAAAGCGCTCGACCGCATGCTGGACGGGTTCATCGTGACAGGCCGGCTGACGCTGACCTATCCCGACGGCGCGACGTGCCGCTATGGGCCGGGGCAGGGGGCGGATGTGCAGATCACCCTGTGCGACCCCGCTTTGCCGCGCCGCTTGGTCCTCGCACCTGAACTGGCGCTGGGCGAGGGGTATATGGATGGCACCTTGACCATCGCGGGCGATGATCTGGACGGGTTCTTCACCTTGGTCACCCAGAACGCCGCTCATTCCCCTGTGGGGCTACGCGCCCTCGACATGCGCCTGCGCAGATGGCGCCGCTGGTTCGATCAGGCAAACCCGGCCCATAGATCGCGCGCCAATGTGGCCCATCACTATGACCTCTCGGGCGCGCTTTACGATCTTTTCCTTGATGCCGACCGCCAATATTCCTGCGCCTATTTCCGCGATCCCGGCATGACGCTGGAACAGGCGCAGGCGGCCAAAAAACACCATATCGCGGCCAAGCTCTGCCTGTCGCCGGGGATGGAGGTGTTCGAGATCGGCTGCGGCTGGGGCGGCATGGCACTGACGCTGGCGCAGGATTACGGGGTCAAGGTCTTGGGCGTGACGCTCTCGGTCGAACAGCACAAGATCGCGACCGACCGCGCCGCGCGCGCTGGCCTGTCCGACCGCGTCCGCTTTGCGCTTGCCGATTACCGCAGCATTCGGGGCCAGTTTGACCGGATCGTTTCCATCGGCATGTTCGAACATGTCGGCGCGCCGCATTTCACCGAATATTTCGACCAGATCCGCGACCGCCTCACACCCGATGGCGTGGCCTTGATCCACACCATCGGCCGCGCGGGGCCACCCGGGGCCACCAGCCCTTGGATCACCAAATACATCTTTCCCGGCGGCTATGTGCCCGCGCTTTCGGAAATGGCCGCCGCGGTCGAGGTCGCAAAGCTTTACCCCACCGATCTGGAGGTGTGGCGGCTGCACTATGCCGAAACGCTGCGCCATTGGCATGATCGCTTCGCCGCGAACGCGGACCGCGCCCGCGCGCTTTATGATGACCGCTTTTGCCGCATGTGGCGCTATTACCTGAAGGCTTGCGAACATACCTTCCGGCACAATCACCAATGCGTCTTCCAGTTCCAACTGGCCCTCCGCCAAGATGCGGTGCCGCTGACGCGCGATTATCTCTACCGCGACGCAGCCCCCGAGGCCCTTCGCGCGGCCCAATAGGATGCTGCCTTCAGGCGCAGCTTGCGCCAAACCCCGCATTCGCACCTTGCGCCCCGGCTGTCCCTGTCTATAACACCGCCAATTTGCGCAGAGTCTGCCGGGGGATCCCATGCCGAAAAGAACCGATATCCGCTCGATCATGATCATCGGCGCGGGACCAATCGTCATCGGCCAAGCCTGCGAGTTCGACTATTCCGGCGCACAAGCCTGCAAGGCGCTGCGCGAGGAAGGATATCGCGTCATCCTCGTCAACTCGAACCCCGCCACGATCATGACCGATCCGGGGCTGGCCGACGCCACCTATATCGAACCGATCACCCCCGAGGTCGTCGCCCGCATCATCGAGAAAGAGCGCCCCGATGCACTCCTGCCCACGATGGGCGGTCAGACCGGGCTGAACACCTCGCTGGCGCTCGAGGAAATGGGCGTCTTGGCGAAATTCGGGGTCGAGATGATTGGCGCCAAGCGTGAAGCCATCGAAATGGCCGAAGATCGCAAGCTCTTCCGCGAGGCGATGGACCGGATCGGGCTGGAAAACCCCAAGGCCACGATCATCACCGCCCCCAAGCTGCCCAATGGCAAATTCGACATCAAAGCGGGGCTGCAAGACGCCATCGAGGCCATCGAATATGTGGGCCTGCCTGCCATCATCCGCCCCGCCTTTACTCTGGGCGGCACAGGCGGTGGTGTGGCCTACAACCGCGAGGAATATGAATTCTACTGCCGTACGGGGATGGAGGCCTCGCCGGTGGCGCAGATCCTCGTCGATGAAAGCCTCTTGGGCTGGAAAGAATTCGAGATGGAGGTTGTCCGCGACAAGGCCGACAACGCCATCATCGTGTGTTCCATCGAAAACGTCGATCCGATGGGCGTGCATACGGGCGACAGCATTACCGTCGCCCCTGCGCTAACGCTGACCGACAAGGAATACCAGATCATGCGCAACGGCTCCATCGCCGTGCTGCGCGAGATCGGTGTGGAAACGGGCGGCTCCAACGTGCAATGGGCGGTGAACCCCGCCGATGGCCGCATGGTCGTGATCGAGATGAACCCCCGCGTCTCGCGCTCCTCTGCGCTGGCGTCCAAGGCCACGGGTTTTCCCATCGCCAAGATCGCGGCAAAACTCGCCGTGGGCTACACGCTCGACGAGCTCGACAACGACATCACCAAGGTCACGCCCGCCAGCTTCGAGCCGACCATCGACTATGTCGTCACCAAGATCCCGCGTTTCGCCTTCGAGAAATTCCCCGGTTCCGAGCCCACGCTGACCACCGCGATGAAATCCGTGGGCGAGGCGATGGCCATCGGCCGCACCTTCCACGAGTCGATGCAAAAGGCGCTGGCCTCATTGGAAACCGGCCTCACCGGCTTTGACGAAATCGATATTCCCGGCGCGCCCGACCAAGCTGCGATCATCAAGGCGCTTTCGCGCCAGACGCCCGACCGCATTCGCATCATCGCGCAAGCCATGCGCCACGGCCTGTCCGACGACACGATCTTTGGTGTCACCAAATTCGACCCGTGGTTCCTCGCCCGTATCCGCGAGATCATCGCAGCCGAGGCCGAGGTGCGCCGCGACGGCCTGCCCGTCACCGAAGAAGGTTTGCGCGCGCTCAAGATGATGGGCTTTACCGATGCCCGCCTTGCGAAACTGACGGGCCGCGATGAAAGCAACATCCGCCGCGCGCGCCTCAACCTGGGCATCCACGCCCAGTTCAAGCGCATCGACACCTGCGCCGCCGAATTCGAGGCGCAGACGCCCTACATGTATTCCACCTACGAGCACCCTACCATGGGCGAGCCGGAATGCGAGGCCCGCCCCTCGGACCGCAAGAAAGTGGTCATCTTGGGCGGTGGCCCCAACCGCATCGGCCAAGGGATCGAGTTTGATTATTGCTGCGTCCATGCCTGCTACGCGCTCAGCGACGTGGGCTATGAAACCATCATGATCAACTGCAACCCCGAGACGGTCAGCACTGATTACGACACCTCCGACCGCCTCTATTTCGAGCCGCTGACCTTCGAGCATGTGATGGAGATCATGCGCGTCGAACAGGCCCGTGGCACGCTGCATGGCGTGATCGTCCAGTTCGGCGGCCAGACGCCGCTGAAACTCGCCAATGCGCTGCATGATGCGGGCATCCCCATCCTCGGCACCACGCCCGACGCCATCGACCTGGCTGAGGACCGCGAGCGCTTCCAGCAGCTCGTCCAGCGCCTCGGCCTGAAACAGCCCGAAAACGCCATCGCCACTACCGACGCCCAAGCCAAGGCCACCGCCGAGAAACTGGGCTACCCGCTGGTGATCCGCCCCTCCTACGTCTTGGGTGGCCGCGCGATGGAAATCGTGCGCGACACCGCCCAACTTGACCGCTACATCCGCGAGGCTGTGGTGGTGTCGGGCGATAGCCCCGTGCTGCTCGACCGTTACCTGTCCGGCGCCACCGAAGTCGATGTCGACGCGCTGTGCGACGGCACCGATGTGCATGTCGCGGGCATCATGCAGCATATCGAAGAGGCGGGCGTTCATTCCGGCGACAGCGCCTGTTCGCTGCCCCCTCATACGCTCAGCGACGAGATCCAGACCCGCATCATCGCACAGACCAAGGCGCTGGCCCATGCGCTCAACGTCGTGGGCCTGATGAATGTCCAATTCGCGGTCAAGGGCGATGATATCTACCTGATCGAGGTGAACCCCCGCGCGTCTCGCACCGTGCCTTTTGTGGCCAAAGCCACCGATAGCGCCATCGCCTCCATCGCTGCACGGCTGATGGCGGGCGAGAAACTTTCAGCATTCCCGCAGGCTGCACCGCACAAACCCGTCGATGATCAAACCGTCATCCCGATGGGCGATCCGATGACGCTCGCCTCCTACCGCACGCCGTGGTTCTCGGTGAAAGAGGCAGTCTTGCCCTTCGGCCGCTTCCCCGGTGTCGATACGCTCCTCGGCCCCGAGATGCGCTCGACCGGCGAAGTCATGGGCTGGGACCGCACCTTCCCCCGTGCCTTCCTCAAGGCCCAGCTTGGGGCCGGCACCGTTCTGCCTGATGCAGGCACGGTCTTTGTCTCGATCAAGGATGACGACAAAGGCCCGGTTCTGGTCGAGACCGCCCAGATCCTCATCGCCCTTGGCTTCGACCTGGTTGCCACCAGCGGCACGGCGGCCTTCCTCAAGACGCACGCCATCCCATCGGCCGTGGTGAACAAAGCCTATGAGGGCGGCCGCTCCATCGTCGACATCATCAAAGATGGCGGCGTGCAACTGGTGCTCAACACCACCGAAGGCGCGCAAGCGGTCGAGGATTCACGCTCCATGCGCGCGGTCACACTCGCCGACAAGATCCCTTATTTCACCACGCTCGCCGCCAGCCACGCCGCCGCACAAGCCATGCGCGCGAGTAGGGAAGGGGAGTTGGGGGTCAGGTCGTTGCAGGGGTAGGAAAGCTTTGCAGGATGTCGTATGTTTGACAGATGGCGAAGATGCTGCGTATTAATCCGGAAATTGTCGAGTGGGTGCTCAGCCGAACGGGTCAGCTTGCGGACGATCTAGCGGGCGAGTTCCCGCGTATTCAGGAATGGCTTGCCGGTGAGGGCGGCCTTACTTTTCCTCAGCTTGAATGGCTTGCGCAGAAATTATGTTTGCCTACGGCTGTCTTTTTTTCGCCGCAAAAGCCTAATTTGCCGGACCCTATCCAATCATTTCGCAGTCTACCTTCATCAATAAGAGCGCGCATACCTCAACGCATAATGCGCGTGAACCTTGCGGCGTAGGCCTATCAGCCATCATCGGCCACCCGATGGAGACCGGGCTGCGGCACAATACGAGCGGCCTCCTGATCCCGATCCGGATCGCCGAGCGCTTCGTCTGCCGCGTGGCCGAGCGGGTGCTGTTCTCGGCAAAGCTCGAACCCGCGATCGCGACGAACCCCTAATTCGCCTTCTCTTTGCGGTTGCAGCAAAGCGCAGAGCTGACCTTCGAGTGGACCGACACGACGGGCGAGGTATACGCCGACCGCGCAACGGTCTAGGTCGCCTGAACCGGACCGAGGCTCTCCGGCGGGCATGCGGGATCAGGGGCGGTGGTCATCGGCGACCGTGACGCCCCGCAGCGCGAGCTGCCGGTCAAAGAGCGAGCGGCCCGCGAACGAACGCGAGATCTGCGCCGCGACCACCACGCTGATCATCGACAAGACCGCCCCCTCGTAGCTGCCCGTCATCTCGAAGACGATGACGATCGCCGCGACCGGCGCGCCGATGACGGCAGCAACCGCGCTCGCCGCACCGACGAGGGCGAATGTCGTCTGCCCGCCGCCGCCAAGCGCGGCATCGGCGAGCCCGCCCAGCATCGCCCCGAAGAACAGCGCCGGCGCGAACACCCCGCCGAAATAGCCAAATCCGAGGCACAGCGCCGTCAGCGCGATCTTGCCCGCGATCAGCACCGCCATGAGGCCAACCGCGAGCTGCCCCGCGATCGCAAGCTCGACCGAGCCGATGCCCGCCCCGAGGAGATGCGGCAACACGGGCGACAGAGCGAACAGCACCGCCGCCGGGACGAGCGGGCGCCAGCCGAGCGGCAGCCCCGATGCGCGCGCGAGACGCGGCGCCGCCGTCACCGCGTGGATGTAGGCCGTCGCGACGACCCCGCACGCGAGCCCGAGGACCGCCGCCGCCCCGAGCGTCGCGGGGTCGAGCGCGGGCAGCACCCCGACGTCGAAGAAGCGGTGGCGTCCGAGCATCACCTCGGACAGCCAGAAGGCGGCGAAGCACGCCCCGAGGACCGGGGCGGCGCCAAAGGCCCCGAACCGCCGGATGATCGCCTCATGCGCGAAGATCGCGGCCCCAAGCGGGGCCGAGAAGACGGCCGCTATCGCCGCCCCCGCCCCGCAGCCCAGCACGACATCGATCGGCATGCGCACCACGCGCGCGTGCACCGCCGCCGCGATGCAACCGCCGAAATGCACAAGCGGCCCAAAAATCCCGACCGACGCCCCACCCGCGAGATTGTTGAGCGCGAGCAGCGACGAGATCGCGCCGGCGCGCAGGACCGGCGCGCGGTCGTTCTGGGCGGCCTCGATCAGATCGGCCGGCCCGTGCGGTCGCCCGCCCTCGAGCAGGCGCAGGATCTGCCCCGCGATCAGCGCGCTCAGGCTCAGTGCAAGCGCGACCGGGGCGGCATAGGATCCGGCCGCCTCGGCAAGGCTGCGCGGCAGCGGTTGCGCCCAGAGCGCGGCCGCCGCACCGACGATCCGAAAGAAACCCACAGCCGCCACCGCGACGATCGCGCCGATCACGATAGCAAGCGCCAGCGCGACCAACCGGTCGCGCAACTGCGCCATGCCGCTGGCGGGATCGGGTTCGGGCGGGTTCGGCATCGGCACTCCGGGGAGACAACGGGGGCGAGCATGCACCTGCCGCGCCACGCGATCAAGCTTCGATCATATTGATCGCCGATTATCCGCGCGCAATCTTCGCGCGGTTGGACGCAATGATTGCTCGGTTCGCTATGATATTGGTGCGACGCTCGGAAATTTCGGCCTTATTCTTAGAAATATTCTCACGATTCTCGAGGGTTTTCGTGAGATGTTCTTCAAGTTTGGCTGAATTTTCAGCTGCAGTTGACTCTAGAGCTGCAATGTTTTCTGCGTTCGCCGAGATGACTGCAGCATTTGCACTTGCAGTGGCCTCGGCCATGCTATGCTCACCTGCAATCATCGCCGAGTTTGCCGCAATCTGCGCGCTGTTGAAGGCAACAATTTCTTCATTAGTTTGCATAATGGCGCGGTTGACTGCCTAGCCT
>JAQCLA010000076.1 GCA_027592105.1 Pseudomonadota bacterium
TCTAGTCTGACGCGGCCGCTAGAGATTGTCCAGATGCACGGCTTGGGAGGGCCAGATCATGACCATCGTTCCCGTCACCTCCGCCGATCTGGACGCCAGCGAGGTCAGCTGGTTCGCGGCCCTTTGCTCGGATGATTATGCCTATCTCGGCGTGCCCGACGGGGCCCTGCGGTCAAGCTGGGCGCATTGCTCGCAAATCGTGCAGCGGGCCGAGGCGAACGGGTTTCGCAATATCCTTTGCCCCTCCTCCTATCAGGTGGGCCAAGATACGCTGAGTTTCGTCGCGGGCTGTGCGCCGATCACCGACAAGATCAACCTTCTTGCCGCCGTGCGCTGCGGTGAGATGCAGCCGATCATGCTGGCGCGCACCATTGCCACGCTTGATCACATGCTCGAGGGGCGGCTGACGGTCAATATCATCTCCTCCGACTTTCCGGGCGAGGTGGCCGATAGCGCCTTTCGCTACCAACGCTCGCGCGAGGTGGTTGAGATCCTCAAGCAAGCTTGGACGCGCGACACCATCGACCACCATGGCGAGGTTTACCAGTTCTCGGGGATGACGACCGACCCCGCGCGGCCCTATCAGACGGGCGGGCCGCTATTATATTTTGGGGGCTATTCGCCCGACGCGCTGGAGTTGTGCGGCCAGCATTGCGATGTCTACCTGATGTGGCCCGAGCCCAAAGAACAGATCTCCCAGCGGATGCGCGATGTGAACGCGGTGGCCGAACGCTATGGCCGCACGCTCGACTACGGGCTGCGCGTCCACATGATCGTGCGCGATACCGAGGCCGAGGCGCGCGAATATGCCGAGCATCTGGTCTCGAAACTCGATGACGAGTTGGGCCAGATGATCCGCGAGCGCGCGCTTGATAGCGGCTCGCTCGGTGTCAGCCATCAGGCCAAGGCCCGCGCGCTTGCCGACAAGTTCGGCTATGTTGAACCCCATCTCTGGACAGGGGTTGGCCGCGCACGCTCGGGCTGTGGGGCGGCGCTGGTCGGGTCGGCCGATCAGGTGCTGTCCGAGATCGAAGCCTATCGCAAGATGGGCATTCGCGCCTTCATCTTCTCGGGCTATCCGCATATGGATGAATGCGATCATTTTGGTCGGCTGGTGATGCCGGCGTTGAAAACTTGCTCGCTGCCCTATGCTTACGGGCGCGTGCCGCAAAGCACGCCCGCGACACCGCTGGGCATTGGGGAGAGACGCTGATGGAACGGATCAATCTGGGCGCGACCAGCCTGTCGCGGATCGTCTATGGCATGTGGCGCTTGGGCGATGACAGCGATACCTCGCCCGCCCATGTGCAGGCCAAGATCGAGGCCTGCCTTGCCCAAGGCATCACCACGATGGATCAGGCCGACATCTATGGCGGCTATACCGCCGAGGCGATCTTGGGCGCGGCCTTGCGCGCCGCATCCGCCTTACGCGACAAGATCGAGATCGTGACGAAATGCGATATCGTGGCCCCCGTCGGCCGCTACGCCGATGCACGAGTGAAATATTACGATACGAGCCGCGCGCATATCATGGCCTCGGTCGAGACATCGCTGCGCGAGATGGGGATTGAGCAGATCGACCTGTTGTTGATCCATCGCCCCGATCCTTTGATGGATCATCACGAGACGGGGCGCGCGCTGGATGATCTGGTTGCATCGGGAAAGGTGCGGGCGGTGGGCGTGTCGAATTTCCTGCCCCATGATTGGTCTTTGCTGCAATCGGCGATGCAGACCCGGCTTGCCACCAACCAGATCGAGCTTTCGGTGCTGCATCACACCCCGCTGACCGATGGGGCGGTGGCCGCTCTGCAAGAGGTGGGCATGCCGATCATGGCGTGGTCGCCGCTGGCGGGCGGGCGGCTGTTCGGGGCCGAGGGAAAAGCGGTGCATGACGTTCTGGCGCGGATCGGCGCGGCTCAAGGCGTGTCGGCCGATGCCGTGGCCGTGGCGTGGCTTTTGCGCCATCCGGCACAGGTTATGCCGGTGATGGGCACCAATAGCCTTGCGCGGATCGCGGCGCTTGGCGATGCGCTCAAGGTCGATCTCGACCGGCAAAGCTGGTTCGAGATCTATACCGCCGCGCTTGGACGCGAAGTGGCTTAACCGCGCTGATTCTTTCCAAATAAACGCCTGCAATCCGCGCCGAAGTGCGCGGGCAACCGACCCCGCGCGGCTTTGACACGGTCAATCCGATGTGAACTTCTGTCAGATCCTATTGGCGCAACCGCGATGTGGCATTAGGATAGTGACCATGACAACAGAACTTGGACATTTCGCCCTGATCCTCGCCTTCATGGTGTCGATCTTTCAAATGATCGTACCACTGGTGGGTGCGCATCGCGGCAATAGCGCATGGATGGCTGTGGCCGACCCTGCGGCGGCAACACAATTCTTTTTGACGGCCTTCAGCTTTGCGGTGCTGACTTGGGCCTTTGTCACATCGGATTTCTCGCTCAACCTTGTGACGGCGAACTCGCATACCGACAAGCCGATGCTTTACAAGATCACCGGCGTTTGGGGCAATCACGAGGGCTCCTTGCTGTTGTGGGTGTTGATCTTGACGCTGTTTGGGGCTTGCGCGTCATGGTTCGGGGGCAATCTTCCGCCGACGCTCAGGGCGCGGGTTTTGGCTGTGCAATCCTCGGTCGCGGCGGCGTTTTTCGCCTTTATCTTGTTCACCTCGAACCCTTTCACCCGGCTGGCCGTGCCGCCGATGAATGGGCAAGATCTGAACCCGCTGCTACAAGATCCGGGTCTCGCCTTCCATCCGCCGTTTCTCTACCTTGGCTATGTCGGTCTTTCGATGGCCTTTTCCTTTGCGGTCGCCGCATTGATCGAGGGGCGGGTTGACGCCGCATGGGGCCGCTGGGTGCGGCCTTGGACGCTGGCGGCTTGGCTGTTTTTGACCATCGGGATCGGCCTTGGCTCTTGGTGGGCCTATTACGAATTGGGCTGGGGCGGGTTCTGGTTCTGGGACCCGGTCGAGAATGCCTCGCTCATGCCGTGGCTGATCGCTGCGGCACTGTTGCATTCGGCCATCGTGGTGGAAAAGCGCGAGGCGCTTAAAAGCTGGACGATCTTGTTGGCGATCTTGGCCTTTGGCTTTTCGCTGATCGGCACCTTCATCGTGCGATCGGGCGTGCTGACCAGCGTGCACGCCTTTGCGAATGATCCCGAACGTGGCGTCTTTATCTTGATGATCTTGTGCTTCTTCATGGGCGGCGCGCTGTTGCTGTTTGCGCTGCGCGCAGGCGCGATGGAAGCCAAGGGGGTGTTTTCGACGATCAGCCGCGAGTCCGGGCTGGTGCTGAACAATCTGCTTTTGGCGGTGTCGACCTTCGTGGTGTTCATCGGCACGATCTGGCCCTTGGTGATCGAAATGTTTACCGATCGCACCGTATCGGTCGGACCGCCATTTTTCAACATGGCCTTTACGCCCTTCGCCTTGGCGATGGCCGTGGCGATGCCCTTGGGCGGCATGTTGGCGTGGAAGCGCGCCAAGATCGACCGCGCGGTGATGCAGCTGATCCCTGCGCTGTTCTTGGCCATCGCGGCAGGGCTATTGGTTTGGGCTGTCTATTCGGGCAGATCCGCCTTGGCGCCCCTTGGCATTGCGCTGTCTGTTTGGCTGGTGGCGGGATCGCTTCTGGATTTGTGGTCGCGCACTGGGCGCGGTGCGCTGGCCGGTCGGTTTGCACGGCTGTGGCGCTTGCCACGGGCCGATTGGGGCAAGGCCACGGCACATGCCGGTGTGGGCCTGACCATGTTCGGGGTGGCCGCACTCACCGGCTATCAGCTTGAGGATATCCGCGTGGCCGAACCCGGCCAGCCCTATCAGGTCGGGGCTTATGAGATCGAATTGCTCAGCGTCGAGCAGAATGTGCAGGGCCCCAACTATATCTCGACCATGGCCCATGTCGCCGTGCGCGACGGGCAGGGGCGGCAAATCGCGCTTTTGCATCCCGAAAAGCGGATCTACCCCGTGGCAGGGATGCCCACGACCGAGGCGGGCATCGATAGCGGCTGGACGCGCGATGTCTATCTGGCCTTGGGCGATCCGCAGCCCTCGGGCGGGTGGGCGCTGCGCACATGGATCAAGCCCTTTGCCAATTGGATATGGGGCGGCACGATCATCATGGCGCTTGGCGGGTTGCTGAGCTTGAGCGACAGGCGCTACCGCGTGGCCGCCGGCGCGGCCAAAGCGCCGGGCCCGCCCGCGCGTGAGGTGCCAGCGGAATGAGCGCGTGGTTCAAGTCATGGCAGTCTGCGGTCATCCTTGCCGCGGCACTGATGATGGTCAGCGCGCCGCTGCCGGCGGTGGCGGTGCAGCCTGACGAGGTTCTGGCCGATACAGCGCTGGAAGAGCGTGCGCGCGATATCTCGGCCGGGCTGCGCTGTGTGGTGTGCCGCAACGAGTCGATCGACCAATCCAACGCCGAGATTGCGCGCGATCTGCGCCTGCTGGTGCGCGAACGCTTGGTGGCGGGTGACAGCGATGATGATGTGATGCGCTACATCGTCGAGCGCTACGGCGAATATGTCCTGATGCGGCCCACCATGACCGGCAGCAATATCTTGCTTTGGCTGGCACCACTGGCCTTGATCTTGGCTGGCGGTGGGCTGTCGCTGGCTTATATCCGGCGCCGCGCAGGGGCGCAGGCACCGGCCGAGGCCGCACTCTCGCCCGAGGAAGAGGCGCGGCTTCAGGCCATTTTGAAAGAGTGACGCGGCGTTGGCGCTTTCCGCGCCGCGTGGTTGCGCCTAATCTTACCGCAACACGCGAGCCGGAGGGGC
The DNA here is from genome assembly GCA_027592105.1 of Pseudomonadota bacterium. Lineage (GTDB taxonomy): Bacteria > Pseudomonadota > Alphaproteobacteria > Rhodobacterales > Rhodobacteraceae > Roseicyclus. The sequence continues at coordinate 4,795 of JAQCLA010000076.1, forward strand.
CGATGCAATACGATACCATCACCTATGAAGAGCGCGACGCGGTCGCGGTTATCACACTGAACCGCCCTGATGTGATGAATGCGCTCAATACCCAGATGCGGGCCGAGATCACCCATGCCGTTGAAAGCGCGGGGCGCACCGCGCGGGTGGTGGTGTTGACGGGTGCCGGGCGCGCCTTTTGCTCGGGCCAAGATCTGGGCGATGGCGGCAGTGCGGCGTCACTCAACCTCGAAAGGACCTTGCGCGACGAATATATCCCGATGTTGATGGCGATTGTCGCGTGTCCCGTGCCGGTGATCGCGGCGGTCAATGGCACGGCGGCAGGGGCAGGGGCCAATCTGGCCCTTGTCTGCGACATTACCATTGCGACCGAATCGGCAAGCTTTATCCAAGCTTTCACCCGGATCGGCCTGATCCCTGACGCAGGTGGCACATGGGTGTTGCCGCGCACCATCGGGCTGCAAAAAGCGATGGGGGCTGCGCTGTTTGCCGACCGCATCACGGCGCGGCAGGCCGATGAATGGGGCATGATCTGGCAAGCCGTGCCTGACGATGAATTTGCCACCCTCTGGCAGGCGCGCGCGGCCCAGTTGGCCCAAGGGCCAACGGCGGCCTTCAAGCGGGTGAAGGCGGCCATGCAGGCGAGTTTTGGGCATAGCTTGGCCGAGCAGCTGGTGCTTGAGGGCCAGTTGCAGGGCGAATGTGGCCGCACGCGGGATTTCAAGGAAGGTGTCTTGGCCTTTCAAGAAAAGCGGCCTGCCCGTTTCGAGGGGCGGTAACAGGGGTAGGGGGGCGCTGCCCCCCACGGCCATTGGCCGTTCCCCCCGGGATATTTTCGAAACAGAGAAGGGGCGCGCGTTAACCTTGATGAAAGGTTAACGTTCCGGGATTAGGCCGCGTGGGCTGAAGCGCAGCACCAGCAAGAGCACCAGCCCCATGGTCAAGAGCCGCGTGTGGGCGGCGGACTCGAGCAGGTGATCGCGCAGCCAATTGCCCTCTGCCATGCCGGAGGTCAGGAAAACCAGCGCATCATAGCCGATGGGTTCGACCATGACCCAAAGCCACCAGATCAAGAACCCGCCCAAAACCGCGCCCCAATTATTGCCCGATCCGCCGACGATCACCATGACCCAGACAAGGAAGGTGAAGCGCAAGGGTTGGTAGCTGCTTGGTACAAGCTGGCTGTCGAGCGTGGCCATCATCGCGCCGGCCATGCCGACCACGGCCGAGCCCAGCACGAAGACCTGGAGGTGGCGGGATTTGACATCCTTGCCCATGGCGGCGGCCGAGACCTCATTGTCACGGATCGCGCGCATCATCCGGCCCCAAGGCGAATTCCACGCCTTTTCCGAGAACCAGATCAAGATCAGCAAAACGATGATGAACAGGCCCGCGTAGCACAGCTTGACCGTCACCGAGGAGAAGGCGACCGGATCGACGCCAAGCCGGGCTGACAGATCGGTGAACCAAGCCGAGGCTTGCAGCTCGACCTCGTAAGGCACGGGGCGGGGGATGCCGGTGACATTCTTGACCCCGCGCGTGAGCCAATCCTCATTCTTCAGCACGGCGATGATGATCTCGGACACGCCCAACGTGGCGATGGCCAGATAATCCGAGCGCAGGCCAAGGGCGGTTTTGCCGATCACCCAAGCCGCCCCTGCAGCCAGCACGCCACCCACGGGCCATGCGAGAAGCACAGGCAGGCCAAGACCGCCCAGATACCCTTCGGCGGCGGGGTTGACCGCTTCGACCAAGGCGACGCCGCTGTCGAAAACCGCGCGGAAGATGACGAAGCCCAAGACCAAGACCGCGATCATCGCCCAGATGCGTGCGCGGGTCGGCGGCATCTTGGTGTAGATCAAGATCGCCAAAACGATCGTGGCTGCACCCAGCACAAGGCCCAATAGCACCTGAAGGCCGCCTGCGGCCCAAGCATCGCCCACGGGCGGCATGCCGACCAGAACGGCAGCCAGACCACCCAAGGCAACAAAGCCCATAACGCCCACATTGAACAGGCCCGCATAGCCCCATTGCATATTCACGCCCAAGGCCATGATCGCGCTGACAAGGGCCATGTTGAAGATGCCCAAGGTGGTGTTCCACGACTCGAGAAAGCCGGTGCCAATAAAGAGGGCGCCCACCAGCACGAAGAGCAAAACGGCCTTTTTATCCATCGCGGCGGTCATATCGATTTACCCTTCATGATACCGGTCGGACGGAACAGCAGCACGATCAGCAAGATCGAGAAGCTGACGGCGAATTTGTAATCCGTCGACAAAAGCTGGATCATCCCCTCGGGCTGCCAATCGGCAGGGCCGAGATATCCCACTACCTTGCGGAAGGCATAGGTGACGCTGACCTCGGAGAACGCGATCAGAAAACCGCCCATGATCGCACCGATGGGATTGCCCAAACCGCCCACGATGGCGGCGGCGAAGATCGGCAGAAGCAGTTGGAAATAGGTGAAGGCCTTGAAGGCCTTATCGAGCCCGTAAAGCGTGCCGGCCGTGGTGGCCAAGGCCGCCACGATCAGCCAAGTGATCAACACCACGCGTTCGGGGTTGATGCCCGACAAAAGCGCCAGATCTTCGTTGTCGGAATAGGCGCGCATGGATTTGCCGGTGCGGGTGCGGTTCAAGAACCAAAACAGCGCGACCACACAGATCGCGGCCACCACGACAGTGATGGCTTGCGTGGTGCGAATGGCCAGCCCTTCTTCAAGGCCGGTCATTTCGCGGAAGGTGCGGACCGAGATCAAAAACCGCTCACCATCGGCAAAGCGGATGTCATCGACACCGATACCGGGCAAAAAGCGCGTTAGCGCGTTCATCGTGAACATCACGCCGATCGAGACCATCACAAGGATGATCGGCTTTGCCTTGACCCGGCGATAAAAGCGATAGACCACCCGGTCGAACCCCAGCACCAGCAGCATGGTCACCATGATCCCGAAAGGCAGCGCCAAAAGCGCCGTGGGCAGGGGGGCGATGGACATGCCAAGGCCAGTCATGCCCCAAGTGACGAGAATGGTCGCGGCGGTGCCAAAGGCCATCGTGTCGCCATGGGCGAAATTCGAAAAGCGCAAGATGCCGTAGATCAAGGTCACGCCAAGCGCGCCGAGGGCCAGCTGCGCGCCATAAGCGGTCGCGGGGATGATCACGAAATTCAGCAAGACGACAATCGCGTTGAGGACGTCCATTCAGGTCAACTCCTCACAAGTTCCGAAATAGGTGATGGCGCGCGCGTCGCCGTCGAAAAGATGCACGCTCATGATGGCGGTGCGGTCAGCCTCGATGGTGACAAGCTCGGCTGTGCCTGCGCGCGCGGCACCTGCGTAGCTTGCAGGCAGGCTATTGGGTGCTGTCAGCCGGATGATGGGGCTATCGCCCACGGCTGTTGACAAGAACAACTCATCGGCATGGTCGGCGGCGATGACCTGCGCGGTGAAGCCTCCGCTTGCGCAACCCGCGGTCGGATCGCATTCGACAGTAAAGCTGCACAGCCAAGGCTCGGCCATGAGCGGGGCAGGCAGCACCGCGAGTGTCAGTGCCAAACAAAAACCGAGCCGGGGGCGTTGCGACATCCTCAGCCCCCCAGAAAGCTGCGCCGGACCTGCGGGTCGGCCAAGAGTTCTTTGCCCGTGCCGGTATGGGCATTGCGCCCTTGCACCAGAACATAGCCGCGATCAGCGATTTCAAGCGCTTGGCGGGCGTTTTGTTCGACCATCAAGATCGGGATGCCGGTGCGCGCGACCTCGATGATGCGGTCGAACAATTCATCCATCACGATGGGCGAGACACCGGCGGTGGGCTCGTCCAGCATCAAGACCTTGGGCTTGGTCATCAACGCCCGGCCCACGGCCACCTGTTGGCGCTGGCCGCCCGACAATTCACCCGCCGCTTGATGGCGCTTGTCGCGCAGGATCGGGAAAAGCGTGTAGATCTGTTCCATCGTCGCGCGGATATCGTCACGGCGGATGAAGGCCCCCATCTCGAGGTTTTCCTCGACTGTCATGGAGGCGAAGATATTGCCCGTTTGCGGCACGAACCCCATGCCGCGCGCCACGCGCGCCTGGGGTGTCAGCGCGGTGATATCCTCACCATCGAGCCGGACCGATCCTTGGCGGACATTGAGCATGCCAAAGACCGCCTTCATCGCGGTGGATTTGCCCGCGCCATTCGGGCCCACGATCACCGCGATCTCGCCGCGGTTCACGGCGATGGTGCAATCATGCAAGATATCGGGGCCTTGGCCGTAGCCGCCCGTCATCGTGTCGCCGATCAAAAACGCAGTTTCGCTTTGCATCGCGCGCCCTGTGCCGGGGGCAGGCTGCATCGTCGCTGCACCCACGGGGTTGGTCAGCGAGCGGTCCTTGTTGCCGCGATCGTTTTGATAGGGGTTATCGCTCATGCGCTTGCCCCCGCTTCCAGCTTGTCTTTGTTTTTCAGACCCGTGCCCAGATAGGCCTCAATCACCTGTTCATTGGATTTGATCTGGTCGATCGTGCCTTGGGCCAGCACGCGCCCTTCGGCCATCACGATGACCGGGTCGCAGAGCCGCCCGATGAAATCCATGTCATGTTCGATGACGCAGAAGGTATAGCCGCGCTCTTTGTTCAGCCGGATAATTGCGTCGCCGATGGTATTGAGCAATGTGCGGTTCACGCCCGCGCCCACCTCGTCGAGAAAGACGATCTTGGCATCCACCATCATGGTGCGGCCGAGTTCCAGCAGTTTTTTCTGCCCGCCCGAGATTTTGCCCGCAGGATGATCGGCCAGATGCGAGATGGTGAGAAAATCGAGGACCTCGTCGGCTTTCGCACGCAGCGCGCGCTCTTCATCGGCGATGCGACGGCGGCCAAACCATGTGTTCCACAATGTCTCGCCCGATTGACCGGCAGGCACCATCATCAGGTTCTCGCGGCAGGTCATGGAATGAAACTCATGCGCGATCTGGAAAGTGCGCAACAGACCCTTGGAAAACAGCACATGCGGGGGCAGCCCAGTGATATCCTCGCCATCCATGATGACGGTGCCGCCTGTGGCCGGCAGGACCCCGGCGATCACGTTGAACAAGGTCGTCTTGCCCGCGCCATTGGGGCCGATCAACCCGGTGATCGAGCCGGTTTCGATCCGCAGGCTTGCGCCATCCACGGCATGGAAGCCGCCGAAATGCTTATGCAGTTCGCGCACCTCGATCATGATGGGTGATCTCCTTTGAAA
>JAQCLA010000077.1 GCA_027592105.1 Pseudomonadota bacterium
GTGTAGAAATTATTGATCTCGGCATAGGCCTCGGGGCGGACATTATGGGCCAAGGGCCCGGCGTCCTCGCGAAACTGCCGCGCGCGCAGTTGCAGCACATCCGAAATCCGTTGCACAGGGGCCGAGCGCGCATCGGCGCTGAATTGTTGGTGCCGAAAAACCGTCAGCCCCTCTTTCAAACATAGCTGGAACCAATCGCGACAGGTCACGCGATTGCCTGTCCAATTGTGGAAATACTCATGCGCCACGATGCTTTCGATGAATTCATAGTCGCGGTCCGTGGCAGTCTCGGGGCTGGCCAAAACGAATTTCGAGTTGAAAATGTTCAACCCCTTGTTCTCCATTGCGCCCATATTGAAATCATCGACTGCCACGATGTTGAAAATGTCCAAATCATAAGCGCGCCCATAGGCCGTTTCATCCCATGCCATCGACCGCTTGAGTGCATCCATCGCATAGGCGCATTTGCCCTCGTCGCCCGGCCGCACCCAGATGTTGAGCGCCACCGCGCGCCCCTCCATCTTGGAAAAGCTGTCGGCATGGGCCACTAGATCACCCGCCACCAATGCGAAAAGATAAGCGGGCTTTGGCCAGGGATCATGCCATTCGGCCCAGCCCGCGCCTTGGCCCACCGGGTTGCCGTTCGACAACAAGACCGGCAAATCGCTTTCGATCCGCACATCGAAAGGCGCCATCACATCGGGCCGGTCGGGGTAGAAGGTGATCTTGCGAAACCCTTCGGCCTCGCATTGGGTGCAGAACATGCCCTTTGACAGGTAAAGCCCCTCCAGCGCGGTGTTACCCTCGGGGTCGATGGCGACCTCCGCCTCCCAAGTGAAGGCATCACCGGGCAGGCGCGCGGCGGCCACCCGCAACCCCGCCTGCGTGATAAGGTAATCCCCTGCCCCAAGCGCCACCCCGTCGATCGCCGCCCCGATCAGGCGCAGCCCCTCGCCATCCAGTACCAGATCGCCCCCCGTCCCTGCCGGGTTCGCCCGAAACCGAATGCGTGAGATCACCCGCGTTCCCTTGGGCGCGAGGCGAAAGGTCAGATGCACCTGATCGACCAGATAGGCAGGTGGGCAATAATCGGCCAAATGGATCTGTTGCGGGGTGCTGGGCTGCATCACGGCTCCTTGCGGCATGGCAAAGCACCACGCTAGGCCCGTGGCCGGGTGCGCGCAAGCGCCCCCCCTTTGACGGATACGTTATCCCCGCTATCTGACCCCGCATGGCACAAGATGTTCTTGTTTGGTTCAAGCGCGATCTGCGGATCGCCGACAACCCCGTGCTGGCCCAAGCCGCCGCAGGGGGCGGGCGTGTCTTGCCGCTTTTCATCGCCGAGCCAGCCGCATGGGCCGTGCCCGATGCCAGCGCACGGCAATGGGATTTCGTCGCCGAAAGCCTTGGCACGCTCCGCCGCGATCTGGCAGGCCTCGGCGCGCCGCTGATTGTGCGCATCGGTCCTGCGCAAGCGGTGCTGGAAAGCCTGTGCCGCGAAACGGGTATCCGGCTGATCCTCAGCCACCAAGAAACCGGCAATGGCTGGAGTTACGCCCGCGACCGCGCCGTGGCGGCCTGGGCGCGCAGTGCCGGCATCACCTGGCAAGAAATCCCACAGCCCGGCGTCGTGCGTCGGCTGTCCAATCGCAACGGCTGGCCCGCAAAGCGCGATGCGGCGATGCGTGCCCCTGCACCCCCTGCACCGTGCGCCTTGCGCGGCTTTGCTTGCGATCCCGGCCCGATCCCCGATGCCCGCACGCTTGGCCTTGCCCCCGATCCCTGCCCCGGTCGCCAGCAAGGCGGGCGGGATGCGGGTCAATTGCTTCTCACCAGCTTTCTCGATTGCAGGGGAAAGGATTACCGCCGCGCCATGTCATCGCCGTTGCATGCCGCAACCGCCTGCGCCCGGCTCTCACCGCATCTGGCATGGGGCACGCTGGGCAGCCGCGAGATCATCGCCCATCTTGCCCAGACCGCCCCTCACCCGATCGGCGCGGCCAATCTGCAAAGCTTCACCGCCCGCCTCGCGTGGCGCGACCATTTCATGCAAAAGCTCGAAGATCAGCCGGGGCTGGAGTTTTCCTGCCTGCACTCAGCCTATGCCGATCTGCGCCCCAAAACACCCGATGCCGCCCTGCTGGCAGCATGGGAGAAAGGCGAAACCGGCATCCCCTTCGTCGATGCTTGCATGCGCTCACTCACGGCCACAGGCTGGATCAACTTCCGCATGCGCGCCATGCTTGTCTCTTTCGCCAGCTACCATCTCTGGCTCGATTGGCGGGCAACGGGCCAGATCCTCGCGCGCCGCTTCACCGATTACGAGCCGGGCATCCATTGGCCCCAGATGCAGATGCAATCAGGCACCACAGGCATGAACACGCCGCGCATCTACAACCCCGTCAAACAAGGCCATGACCAAGACCCAACGGGCAGCTTCACCCGCCGCTGGTGCCCCGAATTGCGCGATCTGCCCGATACCCATCTGCATAGCCCTTGGACCTGGCCCGGCGCGCCCGGCATCTTGGACAAAACCTATCCCGCGCCGGTCGTGGATATCACCGCCGCCGCACGCCATGCGCGCATGGTGATCTGGCAGATGCGCCAACGCCATGGCTTCCACGCCGAGGCCGCAACCCTCATCACCCGTCATGCCAGCCGCAAATCCAAGGATTTCGTCAACGACCGCGCCCCCAAACCGCGCCGCCGCCCCCACAGCGCGCCGGGTCAACTCAGCTTCGACCTATAAACCATCTTTGCTTTCCAAATACTCCGGGGGTGCGGGGGCAGCGCCCCCGCTGGACCGCACGCGACCGCGCACTACCTCGCGCAGCATGGCCCGCATGCGCAAGAAATCCGATCTGCCCCAAAAGACCTGCCTGACCTGCGGACGCCCCTTTACCTGGCGTAAAAAGTGGGAAAAGGTTTGGGACGAGGTGCGCTATTGTTCGCATCGCTGCCGGGATACGCGCACCACGCAAACGGCCAAGCCGACATCCCGGACCGCGTAAAGGGGGGCTGCGCGTTTTGGCAGCGTGAAACACATGCGCGAAGATCGGCTCTATACCTACACACAAGCCGATTTCGGCGCGGCACTTCCCACCGATCTTTTCGCCGCAGCCCAGACCGAGGCGGAAGTCCCCGTCCATCTTTCACGCAGCGCCCAACCGGTCGTGATCACCTTGCAGCAAGATCGCTTGGCGGCACCCGTGCGGCTTTGCGGAATGCATTTCGCGGCCGGTGACATGGCCAAACCCCTTTGGACATTGATCGATCAGGCCAAGGCACTGCGGTTGATCGCCCTGCGCGTCACATCACTTGAGCGCGAAAATGGTCAGCTGATCGGCGCCTGCACGGTGCTGGCCAGCGCTTTGCCGCTCAAACCGGGGCAATCCTATCATCTGGCCCGGCCCGTGACCGGACCAGATATGGCCAACCCACTCATGGTCGGTTTCGCGCAAGATACAAGGATCTTGACCGATCAAGGCAAGCGTCTGGTGCAAGAGATCAAGCGCGGCGATCAGCTATGTTGCGCCGATGGGGTGTTTCGCCCGGTGATCTGGCGCGGCAAACAGGCATTGCCCGCGCGCGGGATCGCCGCGCCCGTCCGGTTGCGCCGCGGGTGCCTTGGTTTGGGCGAGGATCTCGTGATCGCCCCCTTCCAAGGTGTCCGGGTCGACACCGATCACGGCCCGGCCTTGGCGCCCGCTTGTGCCTTCGTCGATCAAGGCCAGGCCATGCGCGAATTCGGCACCCAAGTGACTTGGTATCATCTGTTGCTCGACACGCATGCGTTGATCTTGGCCAATGGGTTGGTTTGCGACACGCTTTGGAGCGGCGATATGCTCGCCGCGACCAGACCCGCCGATTGGCCCGTCGATCTGGCCGCATCGCCCGCACCGTTCTTGCCAAGGCTCTCGCGGCATGATGCGCAGCAATGGTGCAAATAACGCCCGCTGCGGTCACAATTTCTTACCAAAGCCTGTTGCCGATCGGAAACTTTTTCCTTAATCCGAGGGCAAATCGCTCGGTATGCTTTGGGATACTGGGCTGAACATCGGACCGAGGGGAAATTGCGATGACGAGCAAAGTGAAACGCGCGAAACTGGATGTGGCATCCACATTGGCAGATTTCATCGAAACGCGCGCCCTGCCCGGAACGGGCATCGGTGCGGATCGGTTCTGGGATGGTTTCTCGGCGCTGCTCCATGAGCTTGCCCCGCGCAACAAGGCACTTTTGGACAAACGCAAGGCGCTTCAAGACAAGATTGATGACTGGCACATCGCCCATCGCGGCCAACCGCATGATGGCGAGGCCTATCAAGATTTCCTGCGTGAGATCGGCTATCTCTTGCCCGAGGGCGAGGCCTTTTCCATCGACACCAGCAATGTCGACCCCGAGATCGCGACCGTCGCGGGCCCGCAGCTGGTCGTGCCGATCACCAATTCACGTTTCGCTCTGAACGCCGCCAATGCGCGGTGGGGCAGCCTTTATGACGCGTTTTACGGCACCGATGCGATGGGCAGTCAGCCCAAGCCCGGCCCCTATGACCGGGGGCGCGGCGCGCGGGTGGTGGCGCGCGCGCGTGTGTTTCTCGATCAGGCCTTCCCGATCGAGGGCCATAGCCATGCCGATGCGCGCCGCTACTATGTCGATCGCGGCCAGCTGCTGATTGACGACAAACCATTGGAGAACCCCGCGAAATTCGCGGGCTTTGCCGGTCACCCCAAGGCGCCCGAGCGGGTCTTGCTGGTCAATAACGGCCTGCATGTCGAATTGGTCTTCGACCGCACCCATCCCATCGGCTCGCGCGATCAGGCGGGCTTGGCGGATGTGCGGATGGAGGCCGCGGTCAGCGCGATCATGGATTGCGAGGATTCGGTGGCCTGCGTCGATGCCGCGGACAAGGTGCAGGCCTATGGCAATTGGCTGGGTCTGATGCAGGGCAATCTGACCGAAACCTTCGACAAGGCCGGTCAAAGCATGACACGCGCGCTTGCGCCCGATCTTGGCTACACTGCACCCGACGGCAGTGCGCTGCAGGTCAAGGGCCGCGCACTGATGCTGGTCAGAAATGTCGGCCATCTGATGACCAACCCCGCGATCCATCTGGCCGATGGCAGCGAGGTCTACGAGGGTTTGATGGATGCCATGATCACCGTGCTGATCGCGATGCATGACCTGAAAAAGGACGGCGGCCTGCGCAACAGCCATGCGGGCTCGGTCTATGTCGTCAAACCCAAGATGCATGGTCCCGAGGAAGTGGCCTTTGCTGACGAGACCTTTACCCGCGTCGAAGCATTGCTGGGCCTGCCGCGCTACACGGTCAAGCTGGGGGTGATGGACGAAGAGCGCCGCACCTCCGTGAACCTCAAGGAATGCATTCGCGCCGCCAAGCATCGCGTGGCCTTCATCAATACCGGCTTTCTCGACCGCACCGGCGACGAGATCCACACCTCGATGGAGGCAGGCCCCTTTAGCCGCAAGGATTTCATCAAGCGCAAATCCTGGATCGCGGCCTATGAGAACCAGAATGTCGATATCGGTCTGGAATGCGGGCTGCGCGGGCGCGCGCAGATCGGCAAGGGCATGTGGGCCAAGCCCGATGCCATGGCCGAAATGCTCGAGGCCAAGATCGAGCATCCCCGCGCTGGTGCCAATTGCGCATGGGTCCCCTCGCCCACGGCCGCCACGCTGCACGCGCTGCATTATCATCAGGTCAATGTGGCCGCCGTGCAGGAAAAGCTGCTCGCCGGTGGGCGGCGTGCCTATGTCAGCGCGCTGCTCGACATTCCCATGGCCAGCTATCGACGCTGGAGCGAGGCGCAGATCACCCGCGAGGTCGAAAACAACGCGCAAGGGATCTTGGGCTATGTCGTGCGTTGGATCGATGCAGGCGTAGGCTGTTCAAAAGTGCCCGATATCAATGACGTGGCCTTGATGGAGGATCGCGCGACCTGTCGCATCTCGGCCCAGCATATCGCCAATTGGCTGCATCACGGTGTGGTCAGCGAGGTGCAGGTGATGGAGATCATGCGCCGCATGGCCGCCGTGGTCGACCGCCAGAACGCGGGCGACCCCAGCTATGTGCCGATGGCGCCCGGCTTCAACGGCATCGCCTTTGCCGCCGCCTATGATCTGGTCTTCAAGGGCCGCGTGCAGCCATCGGGTTATACCGAACCGGTGCTTCATGCCCGCCGCTTGGAGTTGAAAGCCGCCTGAGGCAATGGGGGCGCTGCCCCCGCCCGTTCCGGGCCCCCCCGGGATATTTTTGAAACGAAGAAGGGGCGCGGGTGCCGCGTTCACCTGCATAGGAGGTTGAAGATGATTTCACTCGATCAGGCGCGCAAGATCATCGCCGTGACCCGTGAAAAAGGCAGGGCGATGGCGCTCAAGCCCCTGTCGGTCTGCGTGCTGGATGCGGGCGGGCATGTTTTGGCCTTTGAGCGCGAAGATGGCGCAAGCCCGGGCCGCTACGAGATCGCCCATGCAAAGGCCTATGGCGCGGTGATGCTGGGCATGCCGGGCTCTGCGCAGCTGGTGCGCGCCGAGGCGCAGGCGTTTTTCATGGCCGCCGTCAACGGCGCCTTCGGCGGCAAGGTCGTGCCAGTGCCGGGTGGCGTGCTGGTGATGCAAGATGGCGCGGTGATCGGTGCCGTGGGCGTCACGGGCGATACATCCGACAATGACGCCGCAGCCGGCGTCGCGGGGATCGAAGCGGCGGGTTTTACCGCGCTGGCCTGAAGCGGGCCAGCTTTGACCAAGGGTGGATGCGCGCGCCAAACGCGCGACAGCCTTGGCAAAGCAGCGCACAGCCTGTTGCAGCGCAGGCGTTCAATCGGCTGTGCGCGCATGGCAGCGCGGGAAATATGCCTCAAATCTAGGCAATTGCGTGGAAATGGGGCCATCCCCCGTCATCAAATCGTTGCGTTTGCCATGAATGGCGCTAGATCTGGTGCCAACGAAGGGGAGTGCGCATGGCCCGGCCCGTCATTGGCATCATCGGCAATCATCACCTGATCAATGATCAGTATGCGACCCATGCGGGCGGCACGATGACATCGCAAGCCGTGGCTGAGGTATCGGGCGGCCTGCCCTTGGTCATCCCCGCCGATCTGCGTTTCGTCTGCATCAAGGAATTGATGGAGGTGTGTGACGGGTTCCTTTTCACCGGCGGTCGGCCGAATGTGCATCCCGAGGAATATGGCGAGCAAGAGACCGCCGCGCATGGGGCCTTTGACCGGGCGCGTGACGCGGTGGCATTGCCGCTGATCCGGGCCTGCGTGGCACGTGGCCAGCCGATCTTGGGCGTGTGCCGTGGCTTTCAGGAACTCAATGTCGCGATGGGCGGCTCGCTCTACCCCGAGATCCGCGACCTGCCGGGGCGCATGAACCACCGCATGCCGCCCGATGGCACGCTGGAAGAGAAATTCGCGCTCCGCCACCCGGTGCGATTTACCGAAAACGGCCCCTTCCACAAGCTTTTCGGCGCGACCGAGGTGATGACCAACACGCTCCATGGCCAAGGCATCAAGCAGGCGGGCAAACAGATCGTGATCGACGGCTATGCCCCCGATGACACGCCCGAGGCGATTTATGTCGCGGGTGCGCCGGGCTTCACCATGTCCGTGCAATGGCATCCCGAGTATCGCGCGGCGCAAGACCCGGTGTCACGCCCGCTCTTTGCCGCCTTTGGTGCGGCCGCGCGCGCTTGGGCCGAGGGCCGCCGCCCGATGCCCGTGGCCGACGTCGCCTGAACAAACCTGCACTTAACCCTGATAAGCGCCACGCAATTCACGGATCTGGGCGCGGATCTTTTCCCATGTCGCGGCATTTTCGGCTTGGCCTGCCGCCCGCGCGCTGGCGGCTTTCTGTGCGGCCTCGGCCTCGGCCTTGGCGCCATGGGCGTCGTAGAGGTTGCGGGCATATTGCACATAATCTTTGTGGTCCATCTTGGCTCCTCCCATCGCGGGGCGTCGGCCTTGAGTGGGGCCACGCCCTGCACCAAGACTAACACAAGGAGCCATGCCTGCAGGGCGGGCAGATGTCTTTGCGCGGATTTGGGCGAGACATCGCCGATGATCCATGCGCGCGCTTAGCCGAATTGGGCCAGCATCGCCTTGAGATCATCAAGGCTTGCCACCTCGGCCACGGGCTTGTCGCGCCGCCACCGCAGCATGCGCGGAAAGCGCAAAGCCACGCCCGATTTGTGGCGCGGGCTGGCTTGGATGCCCTCGAAGGCAATCTCGAAAACCAATTCGGGGCGCACTGCGCGTACCGGGCCGAAGCGGTCGGTGGTATGCGCGCGCACCCAAGTCGTGATCTCGCGAAACTCGGCATCGGTCAGCCCGGAATAGGCCTTGGTGAATGGCACGAGCGCGGCACCATCGCGCACGGCAAAAGTGAAATCGGTGTAAAGCGTCGCGCGCCGCCCCGATCCTGCCTGTGCATAGATCATCACCGCGTCGATGGTCAGCGGGTCAAGCTTCCATTTCCACATATCGCCGCGCCGCCGCCCCGCGTGATAGGGCGCGCCAAGACGCTTGAGCATCAAGCCCTCGGCACCGCGATCACGCGCCTTGGCCCGCATCGCGGCAAGCCCTGCCCAATCACGCGCCACAATCGCAGGCGACAGGCGCAGCGGCACGGTTTCGGGCAGATCGCGCAACAATTCCGCCAAAAGCGCCCGCCGCGCATCGAAGGGGCGCGCGCGCAGATCATCGCCCTGCCATTCGAGCAGATCATAGGCCATGATCAGCGCGGGCGCCTCGGTCAAGAGCCGCTTTGGCACGGTTTTGCGCCCGATGCGGGGTTGCAGCTTGGCAAAGCCCAAGGGGCGGCCCATCGCATGATCCCATGCCAGCACCTCGCCATCGATCACGGTGCCATCGGGCAGGGCCGCAGCGATTGCCGCCACTTCGGGAAAGCGGTCGGTCATCAACTCTTCGCCGCGCGACCACAGGTAATGATCCCCGCCCCGCTTGATCAGCTGGCCCCGGATACCATCCCACTTATCCTCGGCCAGCCAATTGTCGCGGTCGCCCAGTTCCGCGGGCGCAAGATCAAGCTGATGGGCCAACGCGAAGGGATAGGGCCGCGAGAGCGATGCCGCCGGATCATGCCCCATGATCAGCCCCGCCCAATCCGTATTGTCGGGTGACCAATCCCCCATCAGCCGATGGATCAATTCCGCCTTATCGACCCCCGTCGCCTCGGCCAAGGCGCGCGTCATCAGCTTTTGGCTGACCCCCATGCGCCAGCCCCCGGTGATCAGCTTGTTGAACACGAAACGCTCGACCGGGGGCAGCCCATCCCATGCGCGCAAGACGAAGGCACGCCGCGCCGCATCATCGGCCCCATCCAGCGCGCGCAGATCGGCGATCCAACCGCTCAGCGATGTTTCGATCCGCTGGGTCGGCGCGGGCAAGATCAGCGCGATCGTCTCGGACAGATCGCCCACCACGGGGTAGCAGGTCTCAAACAACCACGGCGCGATGCCCGCCGCCTCTGCCGCCCAATGGCGCAGCTTGGTGGTGGTGATACTGCGCCGTGGCCTGCGCCCCGACAAAAGCGCCACGGTCCACAGTCTGTCATCCTCGGGGGCAGTGCGGAAGTAATCCGCCAGTTCTGCAACCTTGAGGCTGGTGCGCGTGGTTTGATCCAGCGCCGTAACCAGCGCAGCGAAATCCTTCATCGCGGGGCCTTTTGCTGCAAAAAGGCCCCCAAAGCGGCCAAGGCAAGCTCAGCGGCGGGGGCGCGCCCTGCATGGATATGCCAGACATGCGGCAACCCTGGCCAAAGATCCAGATGCGCATCGGTCATGCGTGCGGCAAGGGCGGCTGCGTCATGGGCCAAGACCTCCTCCGCCCCGGCTTGGATCATCACCGGCGGCAGGCCCGTGAGATCGCCCAGCAAGGGCGAGATCATGGGATCATGCGCATCGCGC
>JAQCLA010000078.1 GCA_027592105.1 Pseudomonadota bacterium
AGGCAGGCTACCGCGCCAAAGCCCAAGATCAGGCTGTTGCCCCAAAGGGCAAGGGTGCCAGATAGGCTCAAGAGGGCGAGCGCCACGCCTGCCTGTCGGCGCATCTGGCGGTTGCTGGCTTGACGCCATGCCTGTGGCAGGGCGGGCGCAAGGATCGGCAAGCGCGCAGTGCGGCCCATCGCCTGTGCGCCGGCAAGGGCGGCACCGGCCAGTGTCATGGCCAAGGCGGCCAGCGCCCAGAGCGGGTCGAAAGACAGCGTGCCGGGCAGATTGGCACCATAGAGACCGCGCAAGGTGCCTGCGACGCCGGGCATCAGCGCCGCAGCGATCGCATAGCCCAAGATAAGGCCCATGAGCCCCGCAAATAGGCTCAACACTGCGAGTTCGAGACCAAAAGCGATCAACAGGCTGCGCAGCGGAAGGCCCAGTGCGCGCAGCGTGCGGATGGTCGCCCGCCGTTGCTCGAACGCCAGCCCGATGGCCGCATGCACGATGAACAACCCCACGGCAAAAGCCAAAAGGCCAAAAGCGGTAAGGTTGAGGTGAAAGCTTTCGGTCAGCTGTGCCGGATCGGCGCGCTGTTCGGGGGCGACGCGCGCGAGGTTGGTTGCCGTCGACAGCGGCGGCAGATGGGCGGGCTGATCCATCCAAACCAACAGATAGGAGGGGTCGGATTGGCCAAGCAGGCGCGCGGCGGTGCCGATATCGGTCAGCGCAGCGCCGGGTGGGATGGTCTCGGTCATGCGGATCGGGGGCAAATCGGGGGGCAGAGGCGCGGCTGCGGTTTCTGCCGTCATCAGCAAGAGGCCCGGCGCGGTGAAAAACGCGGCAAGGTCGAGATCCGCACCTTGCAGGCTTGGGGTATTCGCCTCGGGCGGTGCGGTCAGCGGATCGATGCCCAAAAGCCGTAGTCGGCCGTCGCCCCCGCGCAATTCACCCGAGATGACGGGTGAGACCAGATAACCCGCGCGGCGCAGCGCGATGTAGTCGGCCAGCGGCACGGGCCTGCCATCGGCGCGCACCAGCCGGTCAAGCCGATCTTGGCCCAAGGTGGTGGCGGCATCGGCATAGGCGGCGCGCGCTTCGGTATTGATCGCCTGCACGCCGGACCAAAGCGCCGTGGCCAAGGCAAGCCCCAGAACCAGCATCGCAAGCTGGCCGGGATGGCTGCGCCAATGCGAAAACAGGGTCGAAAGGGCGGTGTAGACCATGTCTTAGCCAGCCCCAAGCGGGGCAAGTTGCCCGCGCGACAGGTGCAATCGGCGGTCGAGCCGCGCGGCAAGGCGGGTGGAATGGGTCACCATCATCAGCGCCGCACCCGTGCTTGCGACCAGTTCAAGCAACAGGTCAAGCACCGCGTCGCCCGTCGCCTCATCAAGGTTGCCTGTGGGTTCATCGGCCAAGATCAGCGCGGGCGCATGGGCCAGCGCGCGGGCAATCGCGACGCGCTGTTGTTGGCCGCCCGAAAGCTCCTCCGGATAGCGGGACATGAGGTCAGACAGGCCAAGGCGCTCTGCCAGCATCGCGTCGCGGGCGGGGTCATGGCGGCCGGCAAGCCGGGCCTGAAAGCCGATATTCTGCGCCACGCTGAGCGAGGGAATGAGGTTGAACTGCTGGAATACCAGCCCGATCTTGTCGCGGCGCAGTGCGGCGCGCGCCGCGTCATCGCCTCTGGTGATTTCGACCCCATCCAGCTTGATCGAGCCTTGATCCGGCGCATCGAGCGCGCCCACCAGATTCATCAGCGTGCTTTTGCCCGAGCCGCTTTCACCCGTCAGCGCCAGCGATTGCCCATGCGCAAGCGTCAGCGAAACGCCCCTTAACACCGCAACCGGGCCATAGGCTTTTGTAAGCCCTTCGATCTGCAACAACATGTTCATGCTTGCTTAACTAGCGGTCGCGCGGCCCAGTGAAAGGGGTCAGCGAAAACGGATGGGCAGGTTGAAGGCATAGCTTGCGTCGCGCAGGCCGTCGGGCGCGGCCGGGAAGCGGCCCGCACGGCGCACGGCGGTCAGGGCTGCCTCATCCAGCGCTTGGTTGCCAGAGCTGCGCGCCACGCCCAGCCCGCTCAATGTGCCGTCGCGCCCGATCCGAAGCGTGAGCGTCACCTGCCCCGCGCCGTTGACGCGGGGGCGCGCGCGTTCGATGCGCGCCATGATCTGTCCACCCCATGTGGCCATAAGGCTTTGCCGCTGTGCTTGGCTGAGTGTGGGGGTGGGTGGGGCAGGTGCGGGCGCGCTGCCGCTTGATGCACCGCCACCTTGCCCTTCCGCCACGCGCGCAGTTTGCGGTGTTGCCGCGGGCGCGCTTGCCACATCGGGGCGCAGCATCGGGCGCGGCGATTGTGTCAGCGCGTTTGGGCTGGGCGGGGGTGGCGCGCTTTCGGTCATGTTGGGGGCAAGCGGCGACGCATCCGGGCGGGCAGCCGTTGGCGCGCGCGGCATAGAGAGAGCCGGTGCCGCATCTTCGAGACTTGGCATCAACGGCTGTGCGACCATCTGTGGGGCAGGCAGAGCGGCGGGGCTGATCATTGGCTGGGGCGGCTCAGCCCAGCGGCTGGCCAAGGCAGCCATGCTTTCGGGTGCGGCGGCCAGCGTGATCCGGTCGGCCCCGGCTTGGCCTTGCGCCTGTGGGCCGCCGGTATTGTCGCCGAACCCTGCCATCACCCCGGCATGAACTGCCGCCGATAGGCCCAGAAAGGCGATGATTTCGGCCATCCGCCTCATGGTTGCACCGTGATCAGGCGGATATCGGCGATACCCAGAGCGGCCAGTTCCGGCAAAAGCCGCGCCAGTTCCGCCGCCGGATAGGCTGCATCGGCGAGAATAGGCAGCGGCCCTTCGGGTCGTGCTGCGGAGAGGGCGATCAGGGCGGCCTGATCTGTTTTGTCACCGAAGAAAAGCTGACCATCCGCGCCGATGTAAAGCGTGCCGGGTTGCGGATCGCGCAGGGGCGTGTGGGCAACTGGGGCCGTAATCTCGCGCGGGGGCGGCGGTGTCAGGCTGGCGGTCATGAGGAAGAACACCAAGAGCAAAAACACCACGTTGATCATCGGCACGATGGCGCGGTCTTGGGCCATGCGGGGCTTGCGGGGTGGGGCGAAATTCATGGCGCCACCAGCACAAGGTTGGCAAAACCCGCAGCCTCTAACCCCGCCATGACATCGAGCAGGCGTTGTAGGCCGACACCCTCATCCGCGCGAATCAAAATCGGGTCTGAGGCAGTCTCTGTTAAGCGCGATAGGCTCTGTTCCAAGGCGCTGGGGGTTGTGGGCTGGCCATTGATGAACAGCCCTTCCGCCGCGATCCGTACGAGGCGCGGTGGGCCCTGCCATTCGCTTGTTGCCGCACCCGCGATGCGCAAATCAAGCGCGCCCTCCTGCCCAAAGCGCGCGGCCAGCATGAAGAAAACCAACAGCAAGAACACCACATCGATCATGGGTGTCAGGCTGGGCCTGCGGCGCGGCTGGGGTTGGGCGAAGCGGAAACTCATGGGCGGGGTGCGCCCCCACGGGTGAAGATGCGGGTCGCGTCATCCTCCATCTCGGCTTGCACGCGGTCGGCAATACTGTCGAACCATGTCAGCGCGGCGGCGGCGGGAATGGCCACGGCCATGCCGGCAGCGGTGGTCAAAAGCGCCTCCCATATGCCGCCGGCGAGTGTGGCAGGGTCGGTCTGGCCACCAGCCTCTTGCAGGGCTTGAAAGGCCGCGATCATGCCCAGAACAGTGCCGAGTAGCCCCAAAAGCGGCGCAATCGTCACGATCAGGTCAAGGGGCCTGAGGCCGCCGCGCACTTCCGACAAAAGCCCGCGCGCGATGCGGGTGGTATCCTCGCGCGCGGCCTCGGCGGTCAGCGCGCCGTCGCCATGGGCGATCATCGCGGCATGGGCCAGACGCGCGCGCAGCGACCGGCGCGGCGCGAGCAGGGTCAATGCGGCGCTCACCTCGCCTTTTTGCCAATGCGTGATCGCCGCCGCCGTGACGCGTCCGCCGGACCATGCGCCAAGTGCGGCAAGGCGGTAAAGTTTCCATAAGATCAGCGCCAGCGTCAGCACCGAGAGCGCTGCAATGGCCCAGATCACCGGGCCGCCGCGCGTCAAAAGATCGGGGAGATCGGTCATGCCAGCACCTCGAGCGGCTGAAAGATGATGCCATCGGGACCATTGGCCATATGGGCGGAAATGCTAAAGACCTGCGTCAGATTTTCGCGCGTCAGCACCGCTTCGGGCGGGCCATCGGCATGGATGCGGCCCTTGTGCATCAAAACCAACCGCGTGCAATGCCGCGCGGCGAGGCCCAGATCATGCAGCGAGACCATCAGCGCCTTGCCCCGCGCGGCTAGCTGCGCAAAGGCCGCCATGGTTGCGATCTGGTGGCCGGGATCAAGGCCCGCGATCGGTTCATCGGCCAAGATCAGCGGCGTATCTTGCGCCAGCGCGCGGGCGATCAAGACGCGGGCTTGTTCGCCGCCCGACAATTCGGTCGCGGCGCGGGCCTCAAACCCGGTCAGATCCATGGTGGCCAGCGCATCGGCCACGGCGTTACGGTCGCCCTCGCTTGGCCTTTGGCCAGCGGCCAGATGCGGGATACGGCCCAGCATCACCAGCGTTTCCACAGCCACGGGCCAAGCAATCTCGCGCGATTGGGGGAGCCATGCGGCATGCCGCGCGCGGCCATGCGGGGTCATCGCAGTGAGCGAGCAATGGCCATCGTGCGGCAATAGCCCCAGCGCGCCGCGCATCAAGCTGGTCTTGCCCGCGCCATTTGGTCCGATCAAGCCGACCAATTCGCCCGCCCCGATCTCGAACGTCGCGGCATCGACCACGGGGCAAGTGCCGCGCATCACTGTCAGGCGGTCGAGGGTCAATCGCGTCATGCCCCCGCCCTCCGGGTTTTGTAGATCAGGTGCAGGAAGAGCGGCGCGCCGATGATGGCCATCAGAACGCCCAGTTTCAGGTCGCGTTCAGGCAAGATCAGCCGCACGGCGATATCGGCCAAGAGCACTATCGCCGCACCGCCAAGCGCCGAGGCGGGCAACAGCAGCGACGGCCGCGCGCCGACGATGGGCCGAAGCAGATGCGGCACCACCAGCCCGACAAAACCGATCGCCCCCGCAACGGCCGTAGCCGCGCCGACGCAAGCCGCCACGCCCAGCACAAGCTGCAGCCGAAGCCGCGCAAGCTGGATGCCCATGGCGGCGGCCGCATCCTCGCCCAAGGTCAGCGCATCAAGGCCCCGGCCCAAGGGCAAAAGCAGCGCCCAGCCCAGCGCCATGAAGGGGGCGCCCAGCCAAAGGTGCGAAAATGACCGATCCGCCAGCGATCCCATCATCCAAAACACGGTTTCCGACGTGGCAAAGGGGTTGGGCGACAGGTTCAGCGCCAGCGACATCAGCGCGCCCGCCAGCGCCGAAATGGCGATCCCCGCCAAGATCAGCGTCAGCGACCCGCCGCGCGGACCGGCCAGCATCAAGATCAACAGCACCGCGATCACCGCGCCTGCCAGTGCCGAGAGTGGCAATGCCAGCGCGAAAGCGGCGGCAAAACCTGTCTGCATCGCGATGACGGCGCCCAGCGCGGCAGAGCCTGACACGCCGATCAGACCCGGTTCGGCCAAGGGGTTGCGCAGGTATCCCTGCAAGGCCGCGCCCGATAGCCCAAGGCTTGCGCCGACCATCACCGCCAGGATCGCGCGCGGCAGGCGAATCTCGCGCATGACCAGCGTGACCGCCTCGCCCTGTCCTGTGACAAGTGCCTGCAAGCTTTCGCCAAGGCCAAAACCCGCCGGGCCGGTCAGCAGTGAGACCATGAATAGCGCCATGCTCACCAGCGCGAGGAGGGGGAAGAGCGCGCGGGTCATGATCCGCCTTCCATCGCTTGGCGCATCTCGACCAAGGCGCGCAGTGCTGCGATCACGCGCGGCGTGCCACAGGCCCAATCGGGGCCGCTTTCATGGCCCGCACCCGCCGCGATCAGGGCGGCCAGCGCGGGATGATGCATCAACTCTTCGGCGCGCGACGCACCGGGATAGGGGCGGTCGCGGATGATCAGATCAGGGGCGGTCATCACGAGCAATTCCAGCGCGATCTGCCCGGTGGCGCTGGGCCTGATCTCGGTCGCGATGTTGCGAAAGCCCGCGCGCGTCAGGATCTCGTGCGACAGCGTGCCCTCGCCGAGGCTGTAACCATTGGGAAAGTAGAGAACGGCCCGCGGACCGTCTTGCGGGGCGGAGAGCGCGGCGAGATCAGCCTCGAACTGGCGGATCAGGGTCTCTGCCTTGGCCTCCTGTCCCAGCAATTGACCATAGCGGTGCAGGCGGTCGGGAATGTCTGAAAGCTGGCTTACCCCGTCGATCTGCTCGACCGTCACGCCAAGGCGGCGCAGCATGGCAAGCGCTGCGGGGTCGGTCCAAGGCCCAGCCAACACCAAATCGGGGCGCATCAGATAGATCTCTTCGGCGCTACCATGATTGAGCGGGTAGCGTGACGCGATATCGGCCAAGGGCGAGGTGACGGGATCGGCCGAGACATAGCTGACCGAGATCAGCTGTTCAGGGGCGGCCAGCATCAGCGCGAATTGATCGGTGCAAAGGTTCATGGAAACGACGCGCAAGGGCGCATCTGTGGTCTGCGCGCCCAAAGGCCCCGCCACAAGGGCGAGGCCAAGGACAAGGGCGCGCAAGGGCCGCATCAGAAACGCGACCTTAGGCCAAGGTAGAAGGCCCGGTCGGAGGTGCCGTAGCCGCGTGACAGCTGGTACTCGATATCTTGCAGGTTCTCGATCCGCAGATAAGCATCGACGGCGTCCGAGATGGCATAGGTGAAGCTGGCATTAGCCACCGTGTAGTCAGCCAAGGTTGGACGGTTGCGAACAGATTGCATCGAGAGCGTCGTGGACAGCCGCTTGGTGATCTCACCGCTCAGCGTGACGGAAACATCATTACCGGGAAACTCGAGGTTCCAAGCATTGCCTGCCGTCAGGGTCGGGTTCTCGCCGGTGGTGACAGTATAGTTACCGTCGACCCGCCAATTCGCGGTGATCGCAGTGCCGAATTCCACTTCAACCCCACGGCGGCGGACCGTGCCGGGGACTTGGGCGTAAGGGAATGGGAAATCGATCAGGTTGTCGGTTTCGTTGTAAAAGGCCGTGGCGCGCAAAAAGGTATCTGCACCAAAGCGGCGCTCCACACCCAAGTCGAGCGAGCGGCTTTCTTCTGGCGTGAGTGTGTTTGAACCGAAGGGGCCATAAAGCTCGTAAAGCGAGGGCGCGCGGTAGCTTTGTGCCGCCGAGCTGCGGATGACCCAATCTGCGTTCGGGCGCCATGAAGCCGTGATCCGACCCGAGGTAAGGCCTCCGAATTGTGAATGATCGTCATAGCGCAAGGTGGTGGCGATATCGATATCCGACGAAGGTGACCACGCCAGTTCACCGAAGGCACCGACAACTTCGTTTTCTCCTGCGCCGGGGCCGAAGTCACCGGATTGTGTGAAGGTCTCGCGTGTGGCGTCCAAGCCAAAGCGGAGATTTGCGTTAGGTCCGAGATCTGTACGCCCGAGATAGCTAAGCCCAATGCGTTCACCTGTGTAGCGGTTGTTTGATCCGCCGAAGCCAGTGGAACCACGCACATCGCGGTCGATTTCATAATAGGTTGCGGCGAAGGTGCTATCGATAGCACCCGTCGGCAGCTCAAGAAATGTTCGAAGCCCCAAGGAGTCATTGAACGATACTTCGTCAGGTGTGCCATCGCTGACCGGGAACTGTTCGTCAAATTCGATGCGGGCGTTTTCAACAAAGCCGTTCACACCCACACGTCCGCCATCGGCCAGATCGTGGCCCACAGAAAAGCTTAAGCGGTTGGACTTAAAGCCATCGGCTTCGGAATTGCCGCTATTCTCATCTGCTGCGGAAAAGCCATCAGTCTGGGTGCGTGTCAGGCTAAAGGCGTAATCCAAAGCCCCGATGTCAGCGGCAACGCCGTATGAGCCGCGAAAGCTGTTGTAGCTTCCGGCCTCGATCGCGGCGAATTGTTGTACGCCATCTTCTTCGGCGCGTCGCGTGGTGATGTTGATGACGCCACCAATCGCCTCGGAGCCATAGACGGCTGATTGCCCGCCGCGCAGCAGTTCGATGCGCGAGATATCGGCGGTTGTCAGGCTGCCGAAATCAAAGGCGTGCTGGGTGCCGGACACATCAGATACGTCGATGCCATCGACCAAGACGCGGACGTAGTTTTGACCCGCGCCGCGGATCGTGATGGACGTCAACGACCCCATAGGGCCGCGTGCGCGCACATCGACACCGGGCAGCCGCGCGATGTAGTCGACGACGCGAGTTTCACCGCTGGCGGCAAGCTCCTCGCCGGTTACAACAGAAATACTGGTGCCGGTTTCTTGCAACGTCGTAGCGCCAAACTCAGCCGAAAACACGATCTCATCGAGATCGAAGACGGATTGCGCCTGTGCAATGGCGGGAAAAAGCAGCGCTGGGATCAGCGCGGCGGATAGGTGTTTCATCATCGGTCTCCCGATACGGGCCGGAACTGGGCCCTGTGGTGGTCACAGATGTTCTTTGGGGGAGGCACGAGCCGTGACCCTCCCGCGAACGGCGGAGGCGTCACCACAACGGAAGGGTCCGTTGCCCATAGCGCCCACCGCGCCCGGACAGGGTGATCACTTCGGCAGGTCTCCTGACTCGCGGGTCATCGCGAGAACCGGGCCTTCCCGGGGTTTGTGGCCCCAGTGGCATGTGCCGGTTTCGCTCGCCGCTTACAGTTGCGGGGGCAGTCACGGAATTTCACCGCGTTCCCTTTTCACCGAATGGTTGTGCCATCCGGACCGAAGCATGACCTTGATAGCGGGGCGAACGGGCGCAAGGCAAGCCTACAGGCGACCTGTCATGGGCTGATTGCGAATTCATCGCTGCCCGTTGCATCCGTCGCGGGCTTGGTTCTTGCTGTCATCCAAAGCGAGAGGAACCGCCATGCCGATCACCGATTGGGACGATGCCTATGCCAATGCCGCCCATATTCCGGGTGCCGAGACATTCCTGAGCGATTGGCCCGAACGCAGCCGGCGCTTGCGCGCAGCCCATGCGCCCGAGCGGTTGCTCTATGGCAGTGGCGCGCGGCAAACCATTGATCTTTATCGACCCAAAACCGCCTCACAGGGTCTGACAGTGATCGTGCATGGCGGCTATTGGATGCGGTTTTCACCTGCGGAGTTCGGCTTTCTCGCGGCGGGGCCATTGGCGCATGGGCAAAGCGTGGCGGTGATCAGCTACACGCTTGCCCCCGATGCGCGCATTGCCGCGATCACGGCCGAGGTTGCGTGCGCCGTGACCATGGCCGCCGCCGCCGTGCCGGGGCCAATCCGGCTGACCGGGCATTCGGCGGGGGGGCATCTTGTCACACGCATGGGTTGTGCCGGTGTGCTGCAAGCCGAGGTTGCCGCGCGAATCGCCCATATCGTTTCGGTGTCCGGCGTGCATGATCTACGCCCACTTTTGCGCACCCAGATGAATGCCACGCTGCGTCTTGATTCGGCCGAGGCACTTGCCGAAAGCCCGGCCTTGCAGCGCCCGTTGGAAGCTTTGCGCCTGAGCTGTGCGGTGGGCAGCGATGAGCGGCCTGAATTCATCAGGCAAAACGATCTCTTGGCTAATATCTGGTGGGGGCTTGGGGCCGAGACGCGGGCCATGCAGCTTGCGGGCAAACACCACTTCGACGTCATCGATGCACTGGCCGACCCCGACGGGGTGCTGACCCGCGCCTTGCTGGATTAAAATTTTTCGTAAAGCCCGCCGATCGCGGTTTTGAGGTTCG
>JAQCLA010000079.1 GCA_027592105.1 Pseudomonadota bacterium
TTGGGGTGAAAAGGAGAGACCGCCGATGACAAATCCGCTGCTTGAGACTTGGGACACAGCCTTTGGCCTGCCGCCTTTTGCGCGGATTGCGGATGCGGATTTTGCGCCCGCGATGGCGGCGGCCTTGGCCGAGGGGCGCAAGGCAGTGGCGGCGATTGCCGAAAACCCGGAGCGGCCGACATTTGCCAATACGATCGCAGCCTTGGAACTGGCCGATGACCTGCTCGACCGGGTGGCGGGGGTGTTTTACAACCTGTCAGGTGCCGATGCGAACCCGGCGCGCGATGCGCTGCAACGGGAATTCGCGCCGATGCTGTCGGCCTATTCTTCGGAGATCACCAATAACGCTGCCCTTTTTGCGCGGATCGATGATCTGTGGCAGCGGCGCGCGGCCTTGGAGCTCAGCGATGAGGAGCTGCGCGTGCTGACGCTGACGCATCGCGCCTTTGTGCGGTCGGGCGCGGCGCTGGAGGGTGCGGCGCGCGATCGGCTGACCGCGGTCAAGTCGCGGCTGGCCGTGCTGGGCACGGAATTCACCCAGAACCTTTTGGCCGATGAGCGGAATTGGTTCATGGCGCTGTCGGAGGGTGATATGGATGGTTTGCCCGATTTCGTCGTCAATGCCGCGCGCGAGGCGGGGCGCGAAAAAGGGCAGCCGGGGCCGGTGGTGACGCTATCGCGGTCCTTGATCGTGCCGTTCCTGCAATTCTCGCCACGGCGCGATCTGCGCGAGCGGGCCTATCGGGCGTGGACGGCGCGCGGGATGAATGGGGGCGCAAGCGACAATCGCGCGCTGACAGCCGAGATCTTGGCGTTACGCGCCGAACGGGCGGCGCTTTTGGGCTATGCGAGTTTCGCCGCCTATAAGCTAGAGACCGAGATGGCGGGCAACCCGCAGGCGGTGCGCGATCTGCTCATGGCGGTTTGGGAACCTGCGCGCGCGCAGGCGGATGCGGATGCCGCGCGGCTGACCCGGATGCTGCATGATGACGGGATCAATGATCCGCTGGCGCCATGGGATTGGCGCTATTATTCCGAGAAGCGGCGGCTGGCCGAGCATGATCTGGATGAGGCGGAGCTGAAGCCTTTTTTCCAGCTCGATGCGATGATCGCGGCGGCCTTTGACAGCGCCATGCGGCTTTTCGGGTTGGAATTCCGTCCGCTTGATGTGGCGCTCTATCACCCGGATGCGCGGGCTTGGGAGGTGACGCGCGGGGGAAGCCATGTTGCGGTTTTCGTAGGGGACTATTTCGCGCGGGGATCGAAACGCTCGGGCGCGTGGTGTTCGGCGATGCGCAGCCAGCGCAAGCTCGGCGGGGATGTGCGGCCTATCGTTGTCAATGTGTGCAACTTCGCCAAGGGCGATCCCTGCCTGTTGTCCTATGATGATGCGCGCACGTTGTTTCACGAATTCGGCCATGCGCTGCACCAGATGCTGTCGAATGTGACGTATGGTTCCATAAGCGGCACGAGCGTTGCGCGCGATTTCGTGGAATTACCCAGCCAGCTTTATGAGCATTGGCTGGAGGTGCCCGAGGTGCTGGATCGCCATGCCCGCCATGCGGTGACGGGGGCCGCGATGCCAGAGGCCTTGCGCGACAGGCTGCTTGCGGCGCGGACCTATGACATGGGGTTCCAGACCGTGGAATATGTGGCCTCGGCCCTTGTCGATCTGGATTTCCATGATGGGCCGGCACCCGCCGACCCGATGGCGGCAGAGGCCGCGACGCTTGCCCGGATCGGGATGCCCGCGGCGATCGGCATGCGGCACGCCACGCCGCATTTCGCCCATGTGTTTTCGGGCGATGGGTATTCGGCGGGCTATTACAGCTACATGTGGTCCGAGGTGATGGATGCCGATGCTTTCGCGGCCTTCGAGGAGGTGGGCGATCCCTTTGATCCCGCCACCGCCGCGCGGCTGGAGCGCTTCATCCTGTCGGCGGGCGGCAGTGCCGAGGCCGATCAGCTTTACACCGCGTTCCGGGGTCGGATGCCGGGGGTGGAGGCGCTTCTCAAGGGTCGCGGCCTCGACCGCGTGGCCTAAGGCGTCAGCCGATCCGGCTGGCCCTATGTGCGGCAAGCGGAAAGGCCGCCATCAGCAGTGCCAGCGCACCGAACGCAATTGCAAGGCTGGTGGCATCGGCGGCAAAGCCGATCAGCGCGGGTCCAAGCAAGATGCCCGCATAACCCGTGGTGGTGACCGCCGCCACGGCGAGGCCCGGCGGCATGTCGCGGCTTTGCGCGGCAAGGCTGAAGAGCACCGGCACGAGGTTCGCGCAGCCCAGACCGATCAGGGCAAAGCCCAGAAGTGCGGGCCAAAGCATTCCCGGCACCAAGGTCAGCGCGATACCCGCCATCGCGACAAGGCCACCGAAGATCATGATCCGGCCACGCCCCAGCGCTGCGACCAGCCAGTCACCTGTCAGCCGCGCGATCGTCATGGCGATGGAGAACAGCATATAGCCGATCCCCGCGCCTGTGGCGGCCATCAGCCCTTGATCCACGATCAGCAGCGCGCCCCAGTCGAGCACTGCGCCCTCGACCAAGAATGATATCGCGGCAAGGATCGCCAAAAGCAGCACGATCCCGCGTGGGCGGACGAATTCGGGTTTTGCCCCGCCTGATTGCCGCAAAAGCCGGGGTGCGGCCAAGATCATCGCGCATCCGGCCAGCGCGCTTCCCACCAAGGCCGCGCCAAGCGGCGAAAGGCCCGCAGACAAAAGCGCGGTCAGACCGCCTGCGCCCAAGATGCCACCCACGCTCCACATCGCGTGAAAGCCCGACATCATGGGCCGGGCGGCGCGGGTTTCCACCTCGGCTGCGTGGATGTTCATCGCTACATCGATCGTGCCGAGGGCCGCGCCGAAAACCGCCAAGGCCAGACCCAATGTCCAGACCGTGGGCGCGATCACGACCAAAGGTAAGAAAGCCACAAGACCGAAACCGCCCAACAAGATCATCGCGCGCGCCCCGGTGCGCGCACTGAGATAACCGGTCAACGGCATGGCGACGATCGCGCCAAGCCCGAGGCACAACAGCAAAAGGCCAAATACCCCTTCATCCGCGCCGACCTGTTGCTTGGCAAAGGGGATGAGCGGGGCCCAGCAGGCCATCACGAAACCCGCAGCCAGAAAGGCCAGCCGCGTGGCAAGCATCGCGGCGCGCAGGCCTTTTTCATCGGATATCATGATCTGGCTCTTTTCGATCTGCGGTCCATCGGTGGGGGTCAGTCGATGTCCTCGTCGGGCTCGACGCCCCAAAGCCCCGTGATTTCCACCCATCCACGAAAACCGCCCGCATCGATCTCGCACCAGCCGGAGTGGCATTGGCGCAACGCAGCGATCACATCGCGCTCGGCACGGGCGCGGATCGCCGCCGCCGTGTCGGGGCGTGTGTGGATCGGCAGCATATCGGCGGTGACGATCGCGGTTCTTTCACCGGAAAGCAGTGTATAATGCACCCAGCCGCCCGCACCGTCGCGGTCGATGATGCGTCGCCAATGGCCATGTTCGGCCACCACCACCACCGGCATATTGCGCCGCTGAAACACCCAGTCGATGCGATGGCTGCGCGATGGGCCGCGCCTGACATTGGCTTGGGACGCCTTGATCGAGACAAAGCGCGGAATGGGAAAGCCCGTTACCGGGCCGCGCTGCGGCCCTGCGACCTGCGCCGGTGGGGCCGCGGTTTGGCTTGCATCTGCGCTGGGCTGCACCGCTTGCGGCGCGGCGGTGGCTTCGGCAGCGGGGTTTGTCGGCCGGGGTTGGGGGGATTGCGTCGCTGCGGTTTGCTGTGCCAGCGCCATGCCCGACAGGCAGAGGATCAGTCCCGTCAGGACGGCCGAAAGGCTGCGCCTTGCCCATGCGTTTTGCATTCTGCTCGTCTCTGTCCTTGGTCCCGCTGCCGTGGTGGTGCGGGGTGGTTCGGTCCGGTGCGCGCCGCGCGGCTTGCGTCGCCGGTTCGGATGCGAGAGTGTCAGAGCCGAGAGCGGATTGCCAGCGAGGGGAAGCGCCAGATGCCAGCTCAGCGTTTGAGTGTTGTCGTGACGCGACGGTTGCCCGAGGTCGTCGAGACCCGGATGAGCGAATTATTCGATGTCGACCTGCGCGGCGAGGATGTGCCGATGTCCAAGGCCGAGTTGGTCGCGGCGATGGCCCGCGCCGATGTGATCGTGCCTTGCATCACCGACCAGATCGATGGGGCCATGCTGGCGCAGGCGGGTGAGCGGCTGAAGCTCATCGCCAATTATGGCGCAGGCGTGGATCATATTGATGTGGCAACGGCCCGTCAGCGTGGCGTGCTGGTGTCGAACACGCCCGGCGTGATGACCGATGACACCGCCGATATGGCCTTGGCCCTGATCTTGGCCGTGCTGCGCCGTCTGCCCGAGGGGATGGCTGTGATGCAAGAAAGCCGTTGGGAGGGCTGGGCGCCCACCGCCTTCATGGGGGGGCGCGTCGCGGGCAAACGCTTGGGCATCTTGGGCATGGGCCGGATCGGTCAGGCCGTGGCACGGCGTGCGCGCGCGTTTGGGATGCAGGTGCATTACCACAATCGCCGCCGCCTGCACGCCGATATCGAAACAGCGCTTGAGGCGACGTATTGGGACAGCCTTGACCAGATGTTGTCGCGGATGGATGTGATCTCGATCAACTGCCCGCACACGCCCGCGACCTTTCATTTGCTCAACGCAAGGCGGCTGAAGCTGATGAAGCCCACGGCCGTGATCGTGAACACATCGCGCGGCGAGGTGATCGACGAAAACGCGCTGACCCGCATGCTACGCGCAGGCGAGATCGCGGGCGCGGGCCTTGATGTGTTCGAGCGTGGGCGCGAGGTGAACCCCCGTTTGCGCGAACTGCCCAACGTGGTGCTGCTGCCCCATATGGGATCGGCCACGCGGGAGGGCCGGATCGAGATGGGCGAGAAGGTGCTGATCAACATCAAGACCTTTGCCGATGGGCATAGACCGCCCGATCTGGTGGTGCCGAGTATGTTGTGAGGGGGGTAGGTTCATTATTTTCTTGTTGAGCAAAAGATTAAATTGTGTCCCACTCCATTTCGTAAATGGTGATGGAGTACATTTGAATGAAAGTCGAAATTACCAATTGGGCTCAAGCTAAGTCCGGGTCGTTCTTTATTGTTGTTGTTATGTTTGCGTCGCTTGGTGCCTGTGCAGGAAACATGCAAGGCGTGGTGCGCGGCACAGGCCAGACTGTGTCAATAAATTACGAACAAGGTATGTCTAGCGATAGCCTAACCGCAGTAATTGACGGTGAGGACTTCGCTGGTAAGGCAGTCATGCGTGGAGCTACGACAACTTTTGGGAATGCCTTTGGGGCAGCAATGACTACATTTGTTGGTACAAGCACTTCAGGTGATTTCGTAGCCACTCTTTTAGGTAATCGTGGCTCGACGCTTTCCTGTGATCTGCAATATGCAGACGTTACAGGCTTCACTACAGCTGGCGGCGTCGGCGTGTGTAGGCACAGCGATGGGCGGATAATTGATATAATCTGGTGACTAAACGGTCGGAGGCCTACCCAAATGGGCATGAGCCCGAATAGGGAACGAGAATAGGCCCATTTTTCTTGTGGCCCAAGATTCCGGCTGCGTTTTTCAATTCCCTCCCCTTGCCCCCACCCCTTCCCCCATGCCACCCATCGTCCCATGACCCATGACTTCCTCATCATCGGCGGTGGCATTGCGGGTGTCTCGGCCGGGGCGCGGCTCTCGGAGTTGGGCCGGGTGCTGCTGCTGGAAGCCGAACCCGCGCTCGCCTATCACGCCTCGGGCCGGTCAGCCGCACTTTACGAGGCGCAGTATGGCAAGCCTGCGACCGTGGCGCTCAACCTTGCCTCGCGCGCCGATCATGACAGCCTTGATGGTGGCGTGCTCAGCCCCCGTGGCTTGATGGTGCTGGCCGGACCCGGTCAAGGCGCGGCCTTTGCCCATGACGTCGCCGATATGCATCTGACCGAGGTCTCGGTGGCCGAGGCGGTGGCCCGCGTGCCGATCCTGCGGTCAGGCGCGATCCATGCCGCCGCCATCCATGATGAGGCATGGGATATCGACACCGACCGGCTGATCCAGCATTTCGCGAGGACCATCCGCACCAACGGCGGGCAGGTGGTAATAGGCGCGCGCGCGACCGCGATCACGCGTCTGCACAGCGGGTGGGAGGTGACGATGGGCGATACGGTCCACACCGCGCGGATGCTGGTCAATGCAGCCGGTGCTTGGGCCGATCAGATCGCCATCATGGCAGGCATTGCGCCCATCGGGATCACGCCGCTGCGCCGCTCGGTCGCGCGCATCCCGGCCCCCGGCGGCCATGATGTCGCGCGCTGGCCCATGCTGATGGGCGCGGGCGAGGGCTGGTATGCCAAGCCCGATGCGGGCCAACTCATCATCTCGCCGGCCGAGGAAGACCCGGTCGCCGAACCCCATGACGCATGGCCCGACGATATGGTGTTGGCCGAGGGGATCGCGCGTTATCAAGAATTTGTCACACCCGAGGTGACGCGGCTGACCGCCTCTTGGGCGGGCCTACGGAGTTTCGCGCCCGACCGGGTGCTGGTGCTTGGCCCTGATCGGCTTGACCCCGCTTTCATCTGGGTCGCGGGGCAGGGTGGCTATGGGTTTCAGACAGCCCCCGCCGCCTCGCGCCTTGTGGCCGATCTGGTCGCCGGGCGCGCGCCGGAGTTGGACCCCGATCTGGTCGCAGCACTCTCGCCCGCGCGGTTTCGGGACGGTGTGGCATGATCCGCAAGCTTGACCTGCCCGATGCTGCCGGTGCCACGGCGGATGCGCGCATCTCGGCCCCTTCGGCGCTGAGAAACCGCGACGCGATCACAGCCGAGTTGACCCGCATCGCGCCCAAGCATGGTTGCGCCTTGGAAATCGCCTCCGGCACGGGTGAGCATGTGATCCGCTTTGCCGCCGCCATGCCGGGGCTGGAATGGCAGCCGACCGATCCCGACCCCACGCGCCGCGCCTCGGTCGCGGCATGGGTGGCGGACGCAAAGCTGCGCAATATACGCCCGGCCCTGCATCTGGATGCCGCAAGTCCCGGCTGGGCCAAGGATCACGGCCCTGCCGATCTGATCGTGCTGATCAACCTGTTGCACCTGATTTCCATGCCCGAGGTTGCGACGGTCTTGGCCGAGGTTGCAAAGGCGCTCGCCCCGGGCGGGCGCTTCGCGCTCTATGGCCCGTTCTTGCGCGATGGTCAGGCGACAAGCCAAGGCGACGCCGATTTCGACACCGCCCTGCGCGCCCAAGACCCCGCCATCGGCTACAAGGATATGGCTGATGTGATCGCGATGTTGCAAAGCCACGGGCTGACCCATGCCGACACCATCGCGATGCCTGCCAACAACCTGTTGCTGGTGTTCAGCCGCCCAGCCTAGCCATCCACCCGGATCACCGCGTTTTGCGGATCATAGGGGCTGTCTTCGACCACCACCGCATCCCACAACTCGCGGAACATCCGGAGCTTGAGCTTGGTGCCTACCACCGCCAGATCGGGGCGGACATAGCCCATGCCGATCTGCTTGCTGAAGGCCACCGAATACCCGCCCGAGGTCAGGCGCCCGATCTTTTCGCCATCCAGTAGCAGCGCCTCACGCCCCCAAGGGTCGGCATCGGCCGGCCCATCGATCAGAAGCGTGACGCATTTCGAGCGGATACCCGTCGCCATCATCGCGTCCTTGCCGTGAAACGCCTTGTCCAGATCGACGAAGCGGTCCAAGCCCGCCTCGAGCGGCGTGGCATCGCGGCCCAGTTCCGTGCCGAAGGCGCGGTAGCTCTTTTCCTGTCGCAGCCAGTTCTGCGCCCGCGCACCCACGGGTTTCAGCCCATGTTTTTCGCCCACCGCCATCAGCCTATCCCACAAATAGCGGCCCATCTCGATCGGATGGTGCAATTCCCAACCCAGCTCGCCGGTATAGGCCACGCGCACGGCCACGACCGGGCACATCTCCAGCTCGATCTTGCGGAGCGATAGCCAGGGGAAGCGCTTGTTCGACAAGGCCGTTTCGGGGTCCGCATCGCGGATCAACTCGGCCAGAATGGCGCGCGAATTCGGACCGGCCAGCGCAAAGACGCCAAAGCGCGTGGTCCAATCCTCGACCTCGATCCGACCGAACTCCGGCTCCTTATCCGCCACCGCCTTCAGCAGGTTGTCGCGGTCATAGGCGTGCCAGCCGCCAGCGGAGATCAGGACAAAGCGGTCCTCTTCCTCGCGCATGATGGTGTATTCTGTCCGGGTCGTGCCCGCGCCGGTCAGCGCATAGGTCAGGTTGATCCGCCCGACCTTTGGCAGCTTGTTGGTGGTGAACCAGTCAAGAAACGCCGCCGCACCGGGGCCTTTGACGACATGCTTGGCAAAGGCCGTGGCATCGATGATCCCGGCGGTCTGCCGGATCGCTTCCGCCTCGGCTTTCGCATAATTCCACCACCCGCCACGCCGGAAACTCCGGCTGTCATGGTCAAAGCTGTCGGGCGCGCCCACAGGGCCGTAGTAATTCGGCCGTTCCCAGCCATTCACGCAGCCGAACTGGGCGCCCAATGCCTTTTGCCGGTCATAGGCGGGGGCGGTGCGCAAGGGACGACAGGCTTCACGCTCTTCATCGGGGTGATGCAAGATGAAGACATGGGAATAGCATTCCTCGTTCTTCCGTGCGGCATATTCGGTCGTCATCCAATCCGCGCCATAGCGCTTGGGATCGAGCGAGGCCATGTCGATCTCGGCCTCGCCTGCGACCATCATCTGGGCGAGGTAATAGCCCGTGCCGCCCGCCGCCGTGATGCCGAAGCTGAAGCCTTCCGCCAGCCACATGTTGCGCAAGCCCGGCGCGGGGCCGACCAGCGGGTTGCCATCGGGCGTATAGCAGATCGGGCCGTTGTAATCATCCTTGAGACCCACCGTTTCCGAGGACGGAAGGCGATGGATCATGCTCATGTATTCTTCTTCGATCCGCTCCAGATCGAGCGGGAAAAGATCGGCGCGGAAGCTTTCGGGCACACTGTATTCGAAACAGGCCGGCGCGCCATATTCATAGGGCCCCAAGATCCAGCCGCCACGCTCTTCGCGGACATACCATTTCGCATCGGCATCGCGCAGGACGGGATGCTCACCATTGGTTTTACGCCATTCCACCAACGCCGGGTCGGGCTCGGTCACGATATATTGGTGCTCCACCGGGATGGCGGGGATCTTGATGCCCAAAAGCTTCGCGGTGCGCTGTGCATGGTTGCCGGTGGCGGTCACCACATGCTCTGCCGTGATGATGGCGGTCTCGTCTGAGGGCACCAAATTGCCGCCCTTCTCGACCATCTTGGTCACGCTGACCTGCCATTCCGACCCGGTCCAAGCATAGCCGTCAACTTGCCATTTACGCTCGATCACAACCCCGCGCTGGCG
The DNA here is from genome assembly GCA_027592105.1 of Pseudomonadota bacterium. GTDB lineage: Bacteria > Pseudomonadota > Alphaproteobacteria > Rhodobacterales > Rhodobacteraceae > Roseicyclus. Next base: position 9,428 of record JAQCLA010000079.1, read on the forward strand.
CGCGCCCTTGGCCATGGCCATGGTCACATCGGCAGGGTTGATATAGCCATCGGTGGGGTGAAAGATCGCGCCTTTCAGATCCTCGGTCCGCACCAAGGGCCAGCGCGCCTTGATCTCGGCGGGTGTCAGCCACTCATGGGGAATGCCGACGGTTTCGGCGGTCGCGGCATAAAGCATGTATTCATCCATGCGCGCATCGGTCTGCGCCATACGCAGGTTGCCGACGACCGAAAACCCGGCATTCAGCCCCGTCTCGGCCTCCAAGGTCTTGTAGAACTTGACCGAGTAGTCATGAATATGGCTGGTCGCATAGCCCATGTTGAACAAGGGCAACAAGCCTGCCGCATGCCAGGTCGAGCCGCTGGTCAACTCATCACGCTCCAACAGCAT
>JAQCLA010000080.1 GCA_027592105.1 Pseudomonadota bacterium
CCGCGTGCCGCCCGGCCCAAAGCCCCGTGGCCAGACAGCCGGTGATCAAATAGCCGCCCGTGGGCGCCTCCCAATCCAGCATTTCGCCTGCAACGAAAACACCGGGCAGAGCGCGTAGCATCAGTCCGTCATCCACCGCAGCACGGCTCACCCCACCCGCGGTCGAGATCGCCTCATCCATCGGGCGCGGTCCGCGATGGTGGATCGTCAACCTCTTGATCAACCGTGCTAAATCCAGCCCCTCGGGCAAGGGGCGGCCAAATTCCTGCAACAGCGCACGCTTGACCGGGTCCAGCTTCAGCGCCTTTTCCAGATGTTGCGCCAGCGTCCGCTTGGCCGGGCGTTTTGCAAGCCTTGCCGCCACCTCCGCCAACGTCAGGTCAGGCAAGAGATCGACAACCAGTGCCGCGCCATCGCGCACCGAAGCGCTCACCGCATAGATCCCCCCACCCTCGATCCCCCGGGTCGAGATCACGCATTCCCCCCGCACCCATCCCGCACCAAGGCCAAAGGCTAACCCCTTCACCGGCTTACCAAAATGCGCCGCCATATGCGCCGACCAATCGACGCAGAAGCCCATATTGGCGGGCCGAAATGGGGCGATTTCCACCCCAAGCGGCGCAAGATGACCGGCCCATGACCCATCCGATCCCAACCGCGCCCAACTGGACCCGCCCAAGGCCAGAACGACGACCCTTGGCGCAAGCCGCGCCGCACCTTGATCCGTTGCGAAAACCCACGTCGCCCCGTCGATCCCCACCCAGCGCCAACCGGTCCGGACCGCCGCGCCGACGCGCCTGACCCATGTGCGCAGAAGCGGGCTGGCCTTCATCGCAGTCGGAAAAACACGGCCAGAACTGCCTGTGAACACGGGCTGGCCCAAATCTTCGGCCCATGCTTTCACCGCGTCCGGCCCCATCTCGGCCAACATCGGGGCAAGCCAAGCCTGCGCCGCGCCATAGGCACTGATGCAAGCCTCCAGCGGCTCATCCTTGGTCAGGTTCAGCCCGGATTTACCGGCCATCAAGAACTTCCGCCCGACCGAGGGCTTGGCCTCGGCAATGACCACCGACCGCCCGGCACGGCCAAGCGCCTCTGCCGCCATCAAGCCCGCAGGCCCCGATCCGATCACCAGCGCATCGACTGTTTCAGCCATGCCGCCCTGCCCCTTGTCCAAAGGCGCACCCGCGCCATTCTTGCAGCCTATGACCGAACCGCCCATCTGCCCGCTTTGCGACCGCCCGATCCCGCAAGATGCGAAACAAAGCCTGCATCACCTGACGCCGAAACTGCGCGGCGGCAAGGGCGGGCCAGTCGTGCTTTTGCACCAGATCTGCCATAACGAGATCCACGCGACCCTGTCCGAGGCGGAATTAGCGCGCAGTTATAACACCGTCGATGCCCTGCGCGCCCACCCAAGGCTTGCGGCCTTTCTCGCATGGATCGCCAAGCGCCCGGCCGATTTCCACGCCAAGACCGCCGGTGGCAGGCGGGCTTGGAAACGCCGCTAGCGGTCTGCGCACATCGCCTTGATCCGCGTCAGCACATCGGGGTTTCCCGCCAAGGCATCTGCTGTGATCTCGCGCGTTTGGTCCATCAGATGCGCGCCCAGCACGATCCGATCGATCAGCCCAAAAGCCAGCGCTTCATCGGCGGTGAACTTTTGCCCACCCAAAAGCAATAGCTTGGCCCGCGCAGGCCCCATCAACGCCACAAGCCGCCTGGGGTCCGAGGGTTGCGGCAAGAAGCCAAGCTTTGCGACAGGATAGAAAAACCGCGCTTGCGGCACCGCGATGCGGATGTCGCAGGCCAGCGCCATGCCGAAAGCACCACCCGCCAATGTGCCGTTAAGTGCGGCAATCGTCAGGCATGGCAAAGCCGCAACCGCACCCGAGACCTGTTCCCACAAAGGCGAGGTCGCCAGACCCGCGCGCGCCGCATCCAGATCGGCACCGGCCGAAAAAACCTTGTCGCCCGCCCCGGTAATGACCAGCGCGCGCAGATGCGGATCGACCGATGCCTCCATCAACAGATTGACCAACTGCTCCAGCATCTTTGCCGTCAGAGAATTAGCCTTTTCCGGGCGGTTCAGCGTCAGCGTCCACAGCCCATCGTCGCGGGTGCAATCGATCATGGGCCGACACCGACGGCGGCGCGGATATCTGGATCGCGCAGCGAGATGTCGTTGCCCAACCACAGGTCTGCGTCAGCCCCACACATCCAGATCAAGGCCTGCGCGGGCCATTCGGGCGGGATATGCACCGACCAATCCAACTGGCTGATCGCATTCACACCCGATTGCTTGATCTCGCGCTGCATGTCGGTGGCAACGGTTCCCGGCGAAAGGCCCAGCGCACGGATGCCGCGCGCACCATATTCGGTATGCAGGCAAGCGGTGAACATCTTGGCCCCCGCCTTGGAGGCGCAATAGGCGCTCCAACCTTCGATCGGGTTGACGGCAGCCCCCGAGCTGACGGTGATGATCGTGCCGCCACCGCGCTGCAACATCAGCGGCAGGGCCGCATGCGCGCCGTGAAACACACCCTTGAGGTTGATGTCGATGGCTTGGCTCCAGACCTCGGGGTCGGCAGCGGCGACATCGGCGATCGGGTCGATCACGCCTGCATTATTGATCAAGACATCAAGGCCACCGAAGGTTGCGGTGGCAGCGGCGAGGGCGGCCTCCACCTCCCAATGGCGGGTCACGTCGCACGGCACGGCCAGCGCGCGTGACCCAATCTCGCCAGCGATCCCGGCGATCGCATCGCGGTCGCGCGCCAAAAGCACGACATTGGCCCCCTGCGCGGCAAAGGCGCGCGCAGCGGCCGCACCGATCCCACGGCTTGCGCCCGTGATCACAACGGTTTTCGCGGTCATATCGGGCATGTGCCTTCCTTTCGTGCGCAATGCTTTTCGGCGGCCATGCTATCGCTGCTGATCCTGCGCGACCAGACCAAAGCGCCGCGGCACTGGGATCGGCACTTGACCGCGACATGTGCAAAGGCCGACAGTTTGCCTCGACACGCGCCCCCTTTTTCGTGATCGGATGGATGCCATGGCACATGCAAAACCGCTTTTCGTGACAGTCTCGGCCTTGGTGCTGGGGTGGGCGCCGCCCCTTTTTGCGCTGACCGCACAAGAGCTTTGGGCCGAATGGCAAAGCCAATCCGCCGCCATGGGCCAGATCGTCACCGTGCAAGAGCAAATCCCCGGCGATGGCAGCCTAACGCTGAACGGCTATGCCATGCGCTACGCTGATGGCGAGGTCAGCACCGTCGTGCGGCTCGATCAGATCATGCTGAGCGAAACCGGCGATGGCCGTGTCACGATCACCGTATCGGACACCTATGATCTGACCTTCAGTTTCACCCCCGACAACAGCGGCCCGCCGGTTGACCTGAACTTCGCCTTGATCGCGCCTGACCTGCGCGTGGTGGCAAGCGGTACGGCGGCTGCGCGAGTCTATGACTACACCGCACCGCGCTTGATGTTCGAAGATCGCCCCATCACCGGCGGCAGCGGCCCGCTTCCGGTGATCGATGTCATGGTTGCGCTGACGGATTTGACCGCGCGCTATGAAATCGATGGGACCAACAGCGCCGATCTGCGCTACGCCAGCAATGCTGCGATCAGTGGCATGTCGGGCGCGATAGAGATCAGCCCGCCGCCGGGCGAAGAAGGCCATTTGAAGGTCAGCTTCGCAATGGGCGCCAGTACCAGCGCCGGGACGGGTCAACTTGGAAATTTCGCCAACCTCACCGGCAAGCCCGGCGCATTGCCTGAGAATTTCGCAGCCAGCGGCGCCCTCGCCTATGACAGCGCCCGGCTGGAGATGACCTTTTCGGACCCGCGCGATGGCTTTACCCTGTTGACCTCCAATCAAGGTGGGCGGCTTTCGACCGATTTTTCGCGTGATGCAATCGACTTTGCCCTGAGCGCAACGGCGGCATCGACCTATCTGGCCTCGCGCGAATTGCCGGTGCCTGTCGTCTTCACGGTTGGCGGGGCCGAGCTTGCCTTTCGCGTGCCGCTGGCACCCAGCGACCAGCCACAGCCTTTCGCGCTGCGGCTGGCCTATCGCGATCTGGCACCCAGCACCGAGATTTGGGCGCTTGCCGATCCGGCGGGGGCCATTCCCCGTGATCCGATCACCGCCATTGTCGACCTGAGCGGCACCGCGCGGATCTTGCGCGATCTGCTTGCACTCGATCCCACGGCGATGGGCGATATCCCCGGCCAGCTTGTCGATCTGGGCATCAATGAATTGCGCATCACTGCTGCCGGTGCGGAATTGACCGGCACGGGCCGTGCCGATTTTCCGCCCGGCCCGATCCCCATGCCCGTGGGGGCGGTCGATTTGCAGATGCGCGGGCTGAACGCGCTTTTCGACCGGCTACAGGCGGCGGGTCTGGTGCCGATCGAGCAATTGGCGATGGCGCGCGGTCTGCTGGGTGCTTTTGCCCGTCCGGGTGCCGCCCCCGACACGCTTGAGACGCGGCTGGAATTCACCCAAGGCGGCGGGATCAGCGCCAATGGTGTGCCCCTGCGCTGAAGCGCAACCCAAAGGTCCAGACGGATGGCGCGGCTGCGACGGCTTGCGTCGCGCGGATACGCGCACTAGGTCCAGATGAACCCCAAGCGCCAAGGTGCCATGCCCATGTCAACATCCCTCGCCGATCTGACCGAAGCGCTGCTTCACCACGCACGCCGTGCAGGTGCGGATGGCGCCGATGCGATCGCTGTGGATGGCACCTCGCTATCCATCAGCGTGCGCGGCGGGGCCTTGGAACAGGCCGAGCGCTCCGAAGGGGTTGAGATCGGGCTGCGCGTTATCGTCGGACAGCGGCAAGCCTGTGTCTCGGCCTCCGATATCCGGGACGAGACACTGCGCGAGATGGCAAGCCGCGCGGTCACTATGGCGCGTCTTGCCCCGGATGATGCGACCGTCGGGCTGGCTGATCCCGAGCAGCTCTCCGCCTTGCGCGATGGGGAGGCGCTGGATATGTGCGACCCCGGCCCCGATCCCGACCCCGCGCAGCTTGAACGCATCGCACAAGAGGCCGAGGCCGCAGCCCTTGCCGTCAAAGGCGTCAGCCAAGTGCAAGCCGCCAATGCAGGCTTTTCGCGCAGCCGTGTGCATCTGGCCGCCAGCAATGGCTTTGCAGGTGGCTATGCGCGATCCGATCACGGGCTGTCTTGCGTCGCGATCAGCGGCGAGGGTTTGGGGATGGAGCGCGATTATTTCGGCGATGGGCGCAACCATGCTGCCGATCTTTTGTCGGCCGAAGAGATCGGGCGCATCGCAGGCGAACGCAGCGTGGCGCGCATGGGCGCGCGCAAACCCAAGACCGGCGCATATCCGGTGATCTTTGACGAGCGGATTTCTTCGGGGTTGATCGGGCATCTTCTGGCCGCGACCAATGGCACAGCGATCACGCGCGGCGCGTCTTGGGCAGGCGATCTGATGGGCGCACAGGTCTTGCCCAGCGATTTGTCGATCATCGAAGACCCGCATCGCCCCCGCGCCTCGGCCTCGCGGCCCTTTGATGGCGAAGGCTTGCCAACCCGGCGGCGCATCATCGTGGCCGATGGCATCTTGATGGAATGGACACTGGATCTGGCCACGGGGCGTAAGCTGGGCCTGCCATCCACGGGAAGTGCCAGCCGCGGCACCTCCTCCCCGCCATCGCCCGCGATCGGCAATCTTGCCCTCACGCAAGGCACGCAAAGCCGCGCGGCGCTGTTGCGCGAGATGGGAACGGGGTTGTTGATCACATCGATGATCGGCTCGTCGATCAACGCGACCACTGGCGATTATTCGCGCGGCGCCTCGGGCTTTTGGGTCGAGAACGGCGAAATCACCTATCCGGTCAATGAATGCACCGTCGCGGGCAATCTGCGCGATATGCTGTTGACGATCCGCCCGGCCAATGACGCGCGCCCCCATCTCAGCCGCGTCGTGCCCTCGCTCTTGGTCGAGGGGCTGACGCTTGCCGGGGCCTGACGCGCGCGATGATCTGCTCTTGCTGATCGAGGCGGCGCGCGGCGCTGGCCGGATCGCGGCGCGCTATTTCCGCGACGATCCCGAAACATGGGACAAGCCCGATGATGCCGGCCCCGTGACCGAGGCCGATCTGGCCGTCAACGACATGCTGCATGACCGGCTGATGGATGCCCGCCCCGATTACGGCTGGCTGTCCGAGGAAACACCCGACGATCCTGCAAGGTTGGCGGCAAGCCGTGTCTTTGTCATCGACCCGATCGACGGCACCCGCGCCTTTATAGAGGGAAGCTCGGCCTTTTCGCATTCTTTGGCCGTGGTCGAAGATGGTGTGGTGATCGCAGCGGTGGTCTATCTGCCGATCCGTGGCAAGCTTTATGCCGCATCCTTGGGCGGTGGCGCTACACTCAACGACATGGCGGTTCGCGCCTCGGATGCGCGGCATTTCCACGAGTCAGAGGTCTTGGCCACCAAGCATACGCTTGGACCCGCGCATTGGCCCAATGGCGTGCCGGAAGTCACGCGCGCCTATCGCCCCTCGCTTGCCTATCGCATGGCGCTGGTGGGTGAGGGGCGCTTTGACGCGATGATGACATTCCGCGCGACCTGGGAATGGGATATCGCCGCAGGTAGCCTGATCATCACCGAGGCAGGCGGCATAGCCACCGATGCGGTAGGACAAGGCTTGCGCTTCAACAGTGCCACCCCAAAAGTCGATGGGGTGCTGGCCGGTGCGCCAGTATTGCACAGCGCCTTGCTACAGGCGCGCGGCAGGACCGCTTGACCCGCGCGGGTCAATCCCTAGGGTGCGCCGCAGCTTTGCTGGTCGCCCAAGCATGAATGGCGCGGATAACTGATGGAACGCTCAATTGCCCTTGCTCTCTATCTCGCCTGGTCCGGGCGCGGGGCCTTGGGTTTTGCCGAGGGCAAGCTAAACCAGCGCGCAGGCGCGGGCAAGGAAGACCCCGCGCGCCTTGATGAGCGGCGCGGGATCGCCAGCCGCTCCAGACCCCAAGGACCTTTGATCTGGTTTCACGCGGCGAGTGTGGGCGAATCCCTTGCGCTGCTCGAGTTGATCCGCCTTTTGTTGGAAGAACGGCCCGAGCTTGCGATCTTGGTGACGACGGGAACCGTAACCTCGGCCGCCGTGATGGCAGACCGCCTGCCCGAGGGGGCGATGCACCAATATGTGCCGCTGGATGCACGCGCTTTCGTGGCACGTTTCCTTGATCATTGGCGCCCCGATGTGGCGGTCTGGACCGAAAGCGAGCTATGGCCCGCCTTGATCTGCGAAACCCATGCGCGCGGTATCGCAATGCTGTTGCTCAATGCGCGTATGTCCAAGGCCAGCCACGACCGCTGGCGGTTCTTGCGCGGCATGGCGCGCAGTCTTTTGGCGCGCTTCCGGCTGGCGATGGTTCAAGATGACCTGAGTGCGATCTACCTGCGCCGCCTTGGCATGCCGATGGACCGTTTAATGGTGACAGGCACGCTCAAGGAAGGGGCCGCAGCCTTGCCTGTCGATAACCGACTCCTTGACGCGATGCGCGCGGTCATCGGCAATCGCCCGGTCTGGGTCGCGGCCTCCACCCATCCCGGCGAAGAGCGCAAGGTGCTTGAGGCCCATCGCATCGCGATGCGCACCAATCCGCGGCTTTTACTGATCTTGGTGCCACGTCACCCTGCGCGCGGCGATGAAGTCGCCCTGATGATGGCCGATGATGGTTGGGCCTTTACACGGCGCAGCGCAGGCGAGAACCCCGAGGCCGAGGCCCCCGTTTACCTCGCCGATACGATGGGCGAATTGGGACTTTGGTATCGCTTGGCCAGCGTCAGCTTCGTCGGCGGCTCATGGGAGCCGATCGGCGGCCATAACCCGTTCGAGCCCGCAGCCCTTGGATCGGCCATTTTGCATGGCCCCTATGTCACCAATTTCGTCGATATCTACCAACGCCTGACCGATGCCAGGGCGGCAAGGCTTGTATCTTCGCCGCAGGCCTTGGCCGAAGCGGTGGATGAATTGCTCGCCCCCGACCGCGCGGCGATCATGGCACATGCGGCATGGGAAGTCGTCTCCGCCGGGGCGGATGTGACCGACCGGGCAAAGGCGATCTTGCTGGAAACCTTGGACGGGGCGGTGGGCTGATGCGCGCGCCGATGTTCTGGCATGCGCAGCCGGGGCTATGGGCGCGGCTATTGTCACCGCTTGGCGCAGTTTACGCAGGCGCGACGCGGCGGCGCCTCGCACGCGGCCCGCGCGCGCAGCTGGATGTGCCGGTGATCTGCATCGGCAATCTGAATGCAGGCGGCACAGGCAAAACACCCACAGTCATCGCGCTGGCCACACGTTTGGCGGCGCGCGGGATCGCGGTGCATGCGGTCACACGCGGTCACGGCGGCACATTGCAAGGGCCGGTGCGGGTCGTGGAACGACAGCATACAGCAGCCCAAACGGGCGATGAGGCGCTGCTATTAGCGGCCTTTTTGCCGACATGGGTCGCCAAGGATCGCGCCGCGGGCGCGCGCGCCGCGATTGCTGCCGGGGCGCAGGCGATCTTGCTTGATGACGGGTTTCAGAACCCAAGCCTTGCCCATGATCTGGCCGTGATCGTGGTGGATGCGCATATCGGTTTCGGCAATGGCTTGGTGATCCCCGCCGGGCCATTGCGAGAGCCGATCGCGACCGGCTTGGCGCGCGCCGATCTGATTTTGTCGATTGGCGATGCGCAGGCGCAAGCGCGTTTCGCCCAGACATGGGGGGCGAAGGTGACCTTGCCGCATGTCACAGGCACGCTTGCCGCCCTGCAAACCGGCCTGCCGCTTGCGGGGATGCCCGTGTTGGCCTTTGCAGGGATCGGCCACCCCGAGAGATTCTTTCGAACCCTCAGCGCGATGGGCGCGGATTTGCGCGCCACCCATGCGTTGCGCGATCACCAACCGCTGAGCGACACCTTGATGCAGCGCATGCTGCGCGAGGCCAAGACGCTTGGCGCACAGGTCGTGACAACCGAGAAAGACGCCGTCCGCCTTGCGCCTGCATTGCGCGCGCAGGTCATGACCTTGCCCGTACGGCTCGAAATCGCGGATTGGACGGCCTTGGATAACGCAATCGCGCGGATCATGGCCGAGCGACCCGCCCAGCCCTGACGCCAAGAAAAAGGGGCGGCCCAAAGGCCACCCCTGTTGCCGTGGCATCGTACCTTATTGGGCCGCGACGATCGCTTCATCGATCAGCGCCGACATATCGGCATAGCTCATGTTGGAATGCAGGCGACCCGCGATCACAAAGGCGGGCGTACCCGAGATCGCATGCTCGGCCATATGCGCTTCATAGGTATCGATCATGGCTTGGGCCATCGCACCATCGGTCAGGCAGGCGTCGAGCTGTTCGTTGTTCAGACCCGCGGTGCGCCCGATGCGGCGCAGATTCTCGGCCACATCGGCAGGTGCGCCTTGGGTCCATTCGGCTTGCCGCTGATAAATCAGATCGACAATGCCAAAATACCGCTCGGGGCCTGCACAGCGCGCGACCATCCCGGCCCAAAGGCCGAAACGATCGAAATAAACCTCGCGGTAGACATAGCGCAGGCGGCCTTGATCAATGTAATCGGCTTTGAGCAAGGGCAGCGTATTCTCGTGGAATGTGCGGCAATGCGGGCAGGTGAACGAGGCGTATTCGATCATCTCGACCGGCGCATCGGGATCGCCCATCACCATCTCGATCACCTGTGGCGCGTCGGCGGCGGCCGCATCGCTTGTCTGCGCATTGGCCGGTTGCGGCAATAGCGACAGCGCCGGGGTGGCT
>JAQCLA010000081.1 GCA_027592105.1 Pseudomonadota bacterium
CAGCATCCTCTGTCTCGCTTGGCCCCCATGCCACCCAATCGGCTTGCCTTTGCGCAAGGTCGGGGCCGTTATGGACGCCAAGCGCCCCCCCAGCGGTGAGCATAAACCGGCTTTCGCCCCATGTCAGGGTGTAGGCTTGGCCATGGCGTTGCGCGATACTGGCCAGATGCGGCAACAAAAGCAGCGGGGCGAAAACCGGGCCGATGCGCCCGGTCGCGCCCGGCGCGCCTGCATGGTCAGATAGCGTGGTCCCAAGCGCGATGGGGCAGAGAGGCTGCGCGCCGCGATGGATCAAACCGCCCTTTGCCGCCCACCCCGGGGCCAAGGCCGTATCCGCCATGCCATCGGTCTGGGCCAAGAGATCGGCGGCCAGGGCCATTGCGGCCAAGCCATAGCTCTCGAGCCAGCGGATCGTGCGGCCGCATTCCTCGGCCATGCCCCAGCTACGCCCTGCACCGCGCGCGGCCTTGCGCAGCAAAGCCTCGGCCTCGCCCAGCGATAATGCAATCACGCCGAGGCCTCGGTCGCTGGATAGGCCCAATCATCTTCGGGCAGATCATGCAGCTCATGTGGAAAGGGCGCGCCGCGATACATATTGATGCGCACCCAGCGATCCGAGCGGGGATCGAAATAGCCCGCGCCGAAAAACGACAGCTTGGCGCGCAGCATATCGATGGGCATCAGATCGGCCCCGATCGTGTTGTCGCGGATCTCGGCATAGGGGTGGCGCGATGCGATCTGGGCGCGCCGCACGCTATGGCGATGTTCGGGATGGGCAAGCAAGAACCCGGCGATAGGCGCATCCTCAGGCAGATCTTGCAAGGCCGCCTCTAGGCGCATCGCATCGCGCCCGGGGGCCAGCGGCTGCGCATAATCGCCCAAATCCTCGTGCAGTGTTTCGCCCAAACGCGGCTCTTGCTTGGCGGCGGAAACATACCATGTGCGCGCCTGCGCCTCTGGTGCTTGCCAATCAAGATCGTGCGCCCAGCCATAGACCTCGCCCAAGATCGCGCGCAGACGACCCACCGTCATCGCGCCGTCGATCACGAAACCATCGCTTTCCTGCGCACTCATGCAGCAGGCCAAGCCGTCGACCAGATCGCCATGCGGCTCAAGCAGTAGCGACAAGAGCATCTCTTGCCCTTCCTCGCTGAGATGACGCGCCCCCCAACACCACAGCCCATCCCATGGGTATGGTTGGGTCAGATCTGCCGCCGCCATATGAATGGCAAGCCGGTCGAGATCGGCGCGCAGATCGGCAAGACGGGCGATCTGCACCGGGTGGTCCGAACGCCATAGCCCCAGCGCATGGCGCGCGCGCGACAGCATGGCGTGAAACCGCGCCTGTGTCTGCAGCGTGGACCGATCTATGGCGCGCACGCGGGCTAATGCCTCTTCGCGGGCCATGATCCAATTGTTGAACAAGATCGGATGGCTGATCAGGAATGGTGCCATGCCCAGCCCCGTGGAATTGCCGATCCCGATCTGGCGGCGCAGGTCGGGGGCGATGACGGTGGCGGTGTCGGGCGCGCGTTGGCGGGCCATTTCCTCGACCAGATCCAGCACGAAGGCACGGATCAGCCAGACAGTCAGCATTTCGACCTGAAAGGGCGGCAGAAACTCGGGCCGCATCGCGATCGCCTCGCGGTCGGCGGCACCGAGCTTGCCCGAGCCATAAACCGCCGTGGTGCGCATCACATAGCCCACGCGCGCGACCAGATCGGCGTCGGGCTGATGCCCTGCGGCCAAGGCCGAGACAACATGATCGAACAGCCGCACCGAGCGGTTAGCGCGCGAGACCGACAATTCGCGCGCGCTGACCCGGCCCCCTTCTTGCAGCGGGATCTCGGCGCGCAGCCGGGCGATATCGGCCGCGTCAGGGATGCCATCGAACAGTGTGAATGTCGCATCCCATGCGGTGGCGATGACCCGGTCACTGCGCGCCTCGGGGGGTAAATCATGGCCAAAGGCAACAAGGCTATAGGCGCGGTCAGGGCCATGCATCGTATAGACCGCCACCCCCACGCCGCGCGCGTCGATGTCGAATTGCCGCCGCTCATAGCGCCAGCCCTCTTGGCGCAGGCGGCGCAACAGCACGCGCATGAACGAGAGCCGCGATTGATGGAACGACCCCAAGCGCGACAGCCGCATCACCGTTTCAGGCGCGCGCCGGGTGATCGTGACCTTCGGTGTGGTGGCTGTTTCCATCATCACGCCCCTAGCCCCCCTTGGGGCCGAAATTGGCATCGAAAAAACGCAGCCAATTCTCGCCCATCAGCGCGTCAACCTCGGCGCTGTCGAAACCGATATCGCGCAAGCCCTGTGCCAGCCCCGGAAAATCGCGGTTGTCGCGAAACCATGTGGGTTGCGGGGGGAAACCGGGGGCGCTGGCGCTGCCCTCGCCGTAGTCCACGCCCTTGGTCCAACGGCCTGTGCGCATCCATTCCACGATGCTGTCGGGCTGGTTCTGGCATAGGTCCGAGCCGAAGCCGAAATGCGCGATGCCATAGGTCTCGACCATGCGGGCGATCATCGCGCAGAAATCGGCCAAGCTGCAATCGCTGCCGCCCTTGAGGTGATGGGGATAAAGCGAAAACCCCATCATGCCGCCGGCTTCGGTCACCGCGCGGATCACCGCGTCGCGCTTGTTGCGCAAGGCGGGGTGCCAATCATGCGGGTTGGCATGGGTCACCGCGATGGGGCGGGTGGAATGGGCGGCGGCCTCGATCGTCGAGCGGTCGGCCGAATGGCTCATATCCACGACCATGCCCACCCGGTTCATCTCGGCGATGACTTCGCGGCCCATGCGGGTCAAACCCGGATCTTCAGCCTCATAGCAACCCGTCGCGAGCAGCGATTGGTTGTTGTAGCTCAACTGCATGAAGCGCAGGCCAAGCCGGTGCCAGATCTCGACCAGCCCGATGTCATCCTCGATCGGGCTGGGGTTTTGTGCGCCGAAAAAGATCGCCGTGCGCCCCTCGGCACGGGCGCGGCGCACATCGTCGCCGGTCAAACCCTGAAAGATCAGATCGGGATGATCTTCGAACCAGCGGTTCCAGCGTTCGACATTGAGGACCGTCTCGCGAAATGTCTCGTGATAGGCGATGGTGACATGCACGGCATCCACCCCACCTTCGCGCATTTGGGCAAAGATCTCGGGTGACCAGTTGGCATATTGCAGGCAGTCGATGCGATGGCTCATGCGCGCAGTCTGTGCGAGTGTAGCAGGCGCTGCAAGGCTGATCTTGCCGCGTCGTCAGCGCCGGCTTGGCTTGGCCGCCGGGTCGAAGGACAGCGCCCCGATCAGGCGCACTGTGCTGGCCTGCGGACCGATTGCGCTTTCATCGCTTTGCACGACAAGTTCGACCGTGTCGCGCAGTGCCAGATCGTCGAAACTGCCGTCGATGACGCTGTTTTTGTGGAAATAGATCAAGCGGTTATCTGTGGCCAAAATCTGGCCAAAGGCGCGCGTCTGGTCGAGTTGGACGATGCGTCCCTGCATTGGGCCATCATGGGATTTGACCTCGCCTTTGATCGTATCCTTCCAGCGTTTCAATTCGACCGCCATCGCCGCGAAAGCATCGCGAAGCGTGGCGCGCAGATGTTCATGGCGTGCAGCATCGCCTTGCTCTTTGCGCACCACCAGCGCCTTTCCCGGCACGCGGATCTCGATCGTGACGGAAAAGAGATTAACTGTCTGCTTGCGCTGATGGGGCGCGCGGATCTGGATATGGGCACTGATGATGCCGTCGTAGATCTTTTCGAGAAGGGTGATCTTCTCGGCGATCAGCGCCCGAATGTCATCGCTGGGTTCGACATGCTGAAAGGCGATTTCCGGCGGTATCTGCATCTGTGCTTTCCTGATCCTGCGCGCGCCCTTCGGGCCGGGGCGCGTTAATCGAAAGCATGGTGGTGTCTTATGTGCGGCGCCTTGATGATGCGCAATGACCGGGGCGGAGGCCGCTTAAAGCTTAATGTCGATCATGGTTTCCGGCCCGTCCGCGCCTGGGCTGAAGCGCATGCTGACAGCCTCGCGTTCCGTGGCGGACATGCTGCGATAAAGCCTGTCACCATCATTGAGCGGATGATCGGCAAGGTAGAATTGCGTGGTCAATTCATCGCCGCCTGCGAAGACCTTGACGTGGATATGCGGCGTGCGCCCGGGATAGACGGTGGGCCGGATCGTGCGGAAGGCATAGACACCATCGGCCCCGGTGACCACATGGCCGAAGCCTTGGAAGGCGTCGTCATAGCCGCCTTGGCTGCGCGATCTGGTGTGCAGGTAGACCCCGTTCACATCGCATTGCCAGATCTCGACGCGTGCATCCGCAACAGGCGCGCCTGCGCGGTCCAAGACGCGGCCCTTGAGGATGATCACTTCACCGCCTGCATCGCGCACCAGCCCGCTGATGCGCACCAGATTGTTGTCAGCATCGGCGAAACGCATCGCGCCCGTGGGGTAGAAGGGCCCTTCCATCGCGGCGGGGGTGCGCTGGGCCAATGCCGCCTTCGCAAGGCCGGAGAGGGGCAAGGCCGCCAAGAGCGACAGGAAAAAGCGGCGGTTCAACGGCATGGGGCAGGCACCTTTCACGCAAACAGTCGCGGTCATTCACTTGCCCGCATTGGCGTAACCTTAACCGCCATGCCCGGCGGAATCGAGGCTGGGGCAATGACGACTTCGTGACAAGTGGATGCGCAAGCGGCGGCAGCGTCCCGCGCGGCGCGGTCTTGCCAGCCATCGTGAAGCACAGGCATAACGCGGTATGGGCTCGACAAAAGATCAACCTGATACCGCCATGGCCGCGCCACCGAACCTGCGCCTTCGTATCGTTTTCGGCACCAATGCCATGCTTGGGCCGGGCAAGGTCGATTTGTTGCAGGCTATTCATGACACGGGCTCCATCGCGGCGGCGGGGCGTGTCATGGGCATGAGCTACAAGCGCGCATGGATGCTGGTCGAGGCAATGAACGCCGCCTTTCGTGATCCGTTGGTTGCATCGGCGCGCGGCGGGGCCAAGGGCGGCGGCGCGGTGGTCACGCCGGCTGGGCAGGCGGTGTTGCACCAGTATCGCGCGCTGGAAGAGATCACGGCCCAAGCGGGTAGGGCGCAAATCGCCGCGCTTGCTGCGATGCTCAGGGATATGTCGGACGGAAAATAACGCTTGCCTCGCGCTCGGCCGCTTGGGATATGTTTTTCGAAACATATCGAGCGTTCGGATGCTGATGACCAAGCCATTCCAATTGTCGCGTCATGCGCGGGCCTTGGCCCTTGGGATCGCTGTGTTTGCCCCGGCACCGGCCCTTTCCGAGACCGTCACCGTCTTTGCCGCGGCAAGCCTGACCACCGCATTGGCCGAGATCGAAGCCGATTTCGAGGCCGCCACGGGCCATGATCTGGTTGTCTCGCTTGCCGGGTCATCAGCGCTGGCCCAACAGATCCGCCAAGGCGCGCCTGCCGATATCTTTATCTCGGCCAGCACCGATTGGATGGATCTGATCGCCGCCGAGGGGCTGATCGAACCGGGTGGGCGTTTCGATCTTTTGGGCAATACGCTGGTCCTGATCGCGCATGGGCGCGCGGCACCCCCGGTCGTGATCACGCCGGACTTTGCGCTACCGGGGCTGATCGGCGATGGGCGCTTGGCCATGGCGCTGGTCGATGCGGTGCCTGCGGGCATCTATGGCAAGGCCGTGCTGGATCATTTCGGCCTGTGGGACGGCATCGCGGGGCGCGTGGCGCAAACCGATAATGTGCGTGCCGCCTTGGCGCTGGTGGCCTTGGGCGAGGCTCCCTATGGTATCGTCTATGCCACCGATACGAATGCTGCGGAGAATGTCACCATCATCGCCACCTTTCCCCCCGAAAGTCACCCGGCCATCATCTATCCGCTGGCCGATCTTGTCGGCCGCGACACCCCGGCCGAGGCGGAATTTATTGCCTATCTGCAAGGGCAGGGCGCGCGCGCGGCCTTTGCGCGGCAGGGTTTTGCCCTGTTGGATCGCTAGGCGATGAGTGATTGGCTTGGCCCCGCCGAATGGCAAGCCGTCGCGCTGTCGCTGCGCGTGTCGCTTTGGGCGACGCTCTTCAGCCTGCCTTTCGGGATTTTCGTGGCCTATGCGCTGGCGCGCTGGTCCTTTCCGGGCAAGCAGATCGTCAATGGGCTGGTGCATCTGCCCTTGATCTTGCCGCCCGTGGTCACGGGATACCTGCTGTTGTTGAGTTTCGGCACGCGCGGGCCAATCGGGTCTTTCTTGGCTGATTGGGGGATCGTCTTTGCCTTTCGCTGGTCAGGCGCGGCGCTGGCCGCGGCGATCATGGCCTTTCCCTTGATGGTGCGCGCGATCCGCCTGTCGATCGAAGCCTTAGACCCCAAGCTGGAACAAGCCGCCGCCACCTTGGGCGCAGCACCGGCTTGGGTCTTTTTGACCGTGACGCTGCCCATGGCGCTGCCCGGGATCGTGGCGGGCACGATCCTCGCCTTTGCCAAGGCAATGGGAGAGTTCGGGGCCACGATCACCTTCGTCTCCAACATCCCCGGTGAAACCCGCACCATCCCGTCGGCCATCTACGCCTTCTTGCAGGTGCCGGGGGGCGAGGGGGCGGCGCTGCGGCTGGTCATTGTGGCGGTGGTGGTGGCGATGGCGGCCCTTCTGCTGTCCGAGGTCTTCGCGCGGCGCGTGGCGGCCTGGGTCGGGGGGCAATGATGCTGGAGGTGTCGCTCAAACATCGCTTTACGGGCTTTGATCTTGATGCGCAGTTTCGCGCGCCGCCCGGTGTGACGGTGCTTTTCGGCCGCTCAGGCTCGGGCAAGACGACGATCATCAACGCGGTGGCGGGGCTATTGTCGCCCGATCAGGGGCGCATCGCGGCAGGCGATTGGGTGCTTTTGGATACCAAAAGCGGCCTGCAGCTGCGGCCGCATCGCCGCCGCATCGGCTATATCTTTCAAGAGGGGCGGCTTTTCCCTCACCTCAGCGTGCGCCAGAACCTCGGCTATGGAGCATGGTTCGCCCCCAAGGATGCCCCGCGCGAAGATATGGGGCGGATCGTCGATCTTCTGGGATTGGGCGCGCTTCTCGACCGGCGGCCCGGCGCTTTGTCGGGTGGTGAGAAGCAGCGCGTGGCCATCGGGCGGGCGCTTTTGTCGGCACCAAAGCTGATTTTGGCAGATGAGCCGCTGGCCGCGCTGGACGAGGCGCGCAAGGCCGAGATCCTGCCATATCTCGAACGGCTGCGCGATGAGGTGAATATTCCCATCCTTTATGTCAGCCATGCCGCCTCCGAGGTGGCGCGGCTGGCCAGCAGCGTGGTCGCCATCGAGGCAGGTCGCGTGGTCGCGCAAGGCCCCGCCGCTCAGGTCTTGGGCGATCCTGCGATCTTGCCTGCTGGTGCGCGCGAGGCGGGCGCGCTGATCACCGCGCGCGTGGTGCGCCATCATGATGACGGGCTGAGCGAGCTTGAGGCCAATGGTATCGCGCTTTTCCTGCCGCGATTGGCCAATGCCCCCGGCACGCAACTGCGCCTGCGGATCGCGGCGCATGATGTGATCTTGTCGCGCAACCGCCCCGAGGGGTTGTCGGCGCTCAATATCTTGCCGGGTCTGGTGCAAGACATCCGTGCAGGTGCCGGTCCGGGGGCGATCGTGGCGATTGATACGGCCGCCGGTCGCGTCTTGGCGCGGGTGACGCGGCGCTCGGCTTTGGCGCTTGGCCTTGCCCCCGGTGTCGGCGTGCATGCCATCGTCAAATCGGTCTCGGTCGCCCCTGCCGATGTTGGGGGTGCCGCGGCCAGCTAGGCTGGCCGCACGCCCGTATCCTCAAGGTTTGCCTTTGCCGTCGCCCTTGCCACCGCGTGCAGGCGGACCGCCGGGACCAGTGCGGCCCGCGGGCTTGCCGCTGCGTGGTTTGCCGGGGCCCCCGGGCTTGCCACCGGGGCGGCTCATCCGCTGCGAAGGGTCGGCTGCATTGGACCGCGCGCGCGGTGTGCTTGGCCCATCCGCTGCGGCAGGTTTGGCATCCCCGCGATAGGGTTTGCCCCCGCCCGGTTTGGACCAAGGTTTGTCACCGGGCTTGCCGCCCGGCTTGCCACCGGGTTTCCCATCGGGTTTGCCGCCGGGTTTACCAAAGCGTTTGGCCGGGTCGAATGCGCCTTGCCGTGGCCCCGCTTTGTCATCACCGCGATAGGGCTTGGCGCCACTTGGCTTGCCGCCGCCGGGTTTGCCGCCCGCGGGCTTGCCGCCGCGCGGCTTGCCATCGCCGGGCTTGCCCATGCGCGGGGCCGCGTCACGCGGCGCATCGCTGGGAGCGGCCCGTTTTGCGGGCGCGTGATCGGGATCGTATTTTGGTTTTTGCGCGGGCTTTGCTTCCGCCACGGCGGGATCGGCCTGCTTGGGTGCGGCTGGCGCTTCAACGGCTGCGACGCTCGGGCGCGGCGTTGGACGCGGAGCTGCGGGTGTGGGTGCTGCTGCTGCGGGGGGACTTGCCATCTCCGCACGGGGACGGGCAGGTTTGGCCGGGGCTGCGCGTGCAGGCCGACCTTGCGGCGCGCCATCCTGCCGTTTGGCGGTGATACCATCCTCCAGTAACCCATCCGCACCAAGACGCGCCGCGAGGCCAGTGGCCGCGGCCTCTGCGATCTCGACCAAGGTCTGGTCTTCCTCGACCCGGATCTTGCCGATCTGCGCCTTGTCCAGATTGCCCGCCCGACACAAAAGCGGCAAAAGCCAACGTGCCTCGGCACGCTGGGCACGGCCGACCGACAGCGCGAACCAGACCGAGGGGCCAAAGGCCTGACGCTCGGGCCGCGCGCCGGGTGCGGCGGGTGCGCCCAGATCCTCGGGCGCGGACAACCCGGCGCGGTAGAGCCGCAAACAGGCGGCAGCGATCTGTTCCGGGCTATGGGTCGCCATCAACTTGGCGGCAAAGGCGGCCTCGGTCTCGCTGGGCGCATTCGTCCAAAGCGGATCATCCAAAAGCCGTGTCTCATCCAGTGCCAAGATCTCGTCCGCCGTGGGGGCGAAGGTCCATTCCGCTTGGATCTTGGCCCATTTCAGCAGGCGCGAGGCCTTGTTGGTCATCTTGTCAGGCACGATCATCGCCGAGATGCCCTTGCGGCCCGCGCGTCCCGTGCGCCCCGAGCGATGGAGCAGCGCCTCGGTATTGGTGGGCAGATCGGCATGGATCACCAGATCAAGCTTGGGCAGGTCGATGCCGCGTGCCGCTACATCGGTGGCCACACAGACCCGCGCGCGCCCATCGCGCATCGCTTGCAACGCATGGCTGCGCTCATCTTGGCTCAGCTCACCCGACAGGCTGACAACCGAAAGCCCGCGATTGGCAAAGCGCGCCGCCAGACGTGCGACCGTGGCACGCGTATTGGCGAACACGATGGCCGTGGGCGCATCGTGAAAACGCAAAAGGTTGATGATCCCGTTCTCGGCATCTTGGGCCGCGACTTGGACGACCTGATAGCTGATATCGGCATGTTGGCTGCCGCGCGACAGCGTGGTGACGCGCACCGCGTCGCGCTGGAACTGCTTGGCAAGCTCGGCAATCGCGGGCGGCACGGTGGCCGAGAACAAGAGCGTACGCCGCTCGGAAGGGGCGGCCCCCAGCATGAATTCCAGATCTTCGCGAAAGCCCAAATCCAGCATCTCATCGGCTTCATCCAGCACGATGGCGCGGATATCGGACAGATCGAGCACCCGGCGCATGATATGGTCGCGCAAGCGCCCCGGCGTGCCCACAACGATATGCGCG
>JAQCLA010000082.1 GCA_027592105.1 Pseudomonadota bacterium
GGTCGTGGCCGCAAGGCCACGAAGCCCCGTCACAGACCGTGATCCTCCCGTCATGACCAACAGGGGGAACGGATATGGCCTGCGATGCAAGCGGTGAATGAACCGAAAAACAGGATGCGCGGAGGGCCTGTAAGCCGGATTTTGTCCAAGAGGTTGCCCCCTCTGGATGACCATTCCTCTGGACGCGTGGTTACCCGCGCGCCTCAAGCTGCCAACCCGGATGTCTGGGGCAAAAGCCAAACCCCGGGGTTGCCCCCGCGACATCCCTATTTGGCATTGCTCCCGGTGGGGCTTGCCGTGCCGCTCCGGTTACCCGTCGCGCGGTGGGCTCTTACCCCACCGTTTCACCCTTACCCAAGCATCCGCGAGCGGGCGCATGGGCGGTTTCATTTCTGTGGCGCTTTCCGTCGGATCGCTCCGCCCGGGCGTTACCCGGCACCGTGGCCTTGTGGAGTCCGGACTTTCCTCGAACGGTTGCCCGCCCGCGGCCATCCAGCCCTCCGCGCATCCCTCAGCTACGCGTGGGCGGCGCCGGGTTCAAGCCCTGACGCGCTGCTTGCCTTGGCGGCCATCTCGGCCATGATCGCGCAATCGCGCCCATCAAGTGGCCCCGCTGCCCCGTGGCGAAAGCGCAGCCGCACAGCCCTGAGCAGCAGCGCATCGTCCAGATTGGGAAAGCCATAGGCCAATGCATCGGTCCGGAACCGCGCGGCATCGCGCGGTGATGCAGCTTGGCTACCAGGCCAAAGCGCCAATCCCTGCCGCGCCAGCCTTTGCCAATCAAAGCGTGGGCCGGGGTCGATCTTGCGCCCCGGTGCCATGCAGGAATGCCCGATCACGCCATGCGGCGCGATGGCCCAACGCGCCATGATCTCCGGCAAAAGCCCCTCCAGCGCATCCATCAGCGGTGCGGCAAAGGGCGCGGCGCCATCATTATCAAGCTCGATCCCGATGGAGCGGGAATTCACATCGCCCCGGCCCGCCCATTCGCCCGCACCTGCATGCCAAGCGCGCAACGCCTCATCGACCAGCGCGACCACCTGCCCATCGCGGCGGATCAGGTAATGGGCTGAGACCTCGCGCGCGGGATTACACAGCGCGCGCAGCGCGGCGGCGCAATCGGCCATGGCCGTGTAGTGGATCACAACCAATTCCGGCTTGAGCCCATCGCGGCGGGGGCCGGAATTGGGCGATAGGGTCAATTTCGCGCGGCCGCTGCGGCCGAGCGATAGACGCTCGGGTTCCAATCACAGGCAAAGCCATCCCCATCTGGATCGAGCCCTTGGCGGTCGCGGCCCGGGCCGCCATTTTGCAAAAACCATTCCTGCGCCAAATCGGCCGAGCGAAAGGCCATGCAGCTGCGCTGATGGCGCGCGGCGCTGATCGGGCGGCGGGTATGGCGGCGCTCGCCCACGCCATGGGTGGTGGACAGCGCATAATCGATGATGTTGGGGCCGATATCGGCGGGGCGCTCGGGGATCGCGGTGGGCGCGATTACCACGCGTTCGGCCTGCATACGTGCCAGACGCTCGGCGTCGCTTTCGATGGTTTCGCGCTCGGCCACAGCGTCGAAATCCTGTTCATCGGAAATCCGCGCCACACCAGCGCGGGTCAAGGGCGGCGGTGTGATCTGCGGCACAGCTGTGCTTGGCTGCGCCTCGGCGGCGGCGATCGCGGCGGCGGCGATGCGGGTCACATCTGTCTGAGGTTGGGCCTGCGCCTGTGCCTCCGGCGCAACGGGCGGGGCAGGGGGTGGCGGTGGCGGCCTGCGGGCGATGATCGCGGCCTGTGGTGCGGCGGTGATCGGCTGTGTTGCCGGGGGTGGGTTGAGCCTTGCGGTTTGCGCAAGCGGCGGCAAGGCGGCGGTCACGGGAGGCAGCGGTGGGCGCACCGTGCTGGGTTGCGGAGCGGGCGCGGGTTGCACCACGGCGTCACCGCGCAACATCGCGCGCCTTGCTTGCCATTGTTGATAATCCTGAAAGCCCACGCCGCTTGCCACATCATTTGGTGGGGTCGCGTTGCACGCCGCAACGGCGAACACACACAGAAAAAGGGCAACTGCGCCCTGCGGAAAACCAGCCATGTACCTGCCTCGGAGTTTATCGTTTCCGAAACACTACCACCATTTCGCGGGTTTCGCCACAAAACCAGCAGCCTGTTCCAGCGCATAGCCGATATTGAGCAATTCGCCCTCTTCCCAGGGTTTGCCGATCAGCTGCAGACCCAGCGGCAGGCCTTGCGCATCCAACCCTGTCGGCACCGCAAGTCCGGGCAGCCCGGCAAGGTTCACGGTCACGGTGAACACATCGTTGAGATACATCTCGACCGGATCGGCGTGCTTCTTGCCCAATTCAAACGCGGCCGAAGGGGTGGCGGGCGTCAGGATCGCGTCGACACCGGCGGCGAAGGCCTCTTCGAAGTCGCGCTTGATCAGCGTGCGGACCTTGCGGGCGCGGTTGTAATAGGCGTCGTAATAGCCCGCCGACAACACATAGGTGCCGACCATGACGCGGCGGCGCACCTCGGCCCCGAAACCTTCGGCGCGGGTTTTCTCATACATTTCAGTGATGCCGTCACCCGGTGCCATTTTGGCGCGGTAGCCGTAGCGCACCCCGTCATAGCGCGCGAGGTTCGACGATGCCTCGGCCGGCGCGATGACGTAATAGGTGGGCAGCGCGTATTTCGTATGCGGCAAGCTGATGTCGCGGATCACGGCACCTGCATCGGCCAGCATCTCGCGGCCGCGCGCCCAAAGCGCCTCGATCTCGGTGGGCATGCCATCCATGCGATATTCGCGCGGAATGCCGATGACGCGGCCACGGATATCGCCGGTCAGCATCGCTTCGAAATCAGGCACGGGCAGGTCTGCGCTGGTGCTGTCCTTAGGGTCATGGCCCATCATGGCCGCCCCCATGATCGCGGCGTCACGCACCGTCTTGGTCATTGGACCCGCTTGGTCGAGCGATGAGGCAAAGGCCACGATGCCCCAGCGCGAGCAGCGCCCATAGGTGGGCTTGAGCCCAACCGTGCCGGTGAAAGCCGCAGGCTGGCGGATCGAGCCGCCGGTATCAGTGCCAGTGGCTGCAAGGCACAGATCGGCCGCGACAGCGGCGGCCGAGCCGCCCGAGGAGCCGCCGGGCGTCAGCGCAGCGTCGCTATTGCCCGCACGCCAAGGGTTCACGGCATTGCCATAGACGCTGGTCTCGTTGGACGAGCCCATGGCGAATTCATCCATGTTCAGCTTGCCCAGCATCACCGCGCCTGCGTCGCGCAACTGGCCCGAAACGGTCGATTCGTATTGCGGGCGGAACCCTTCGAGAATTTTCGACGCGGCCTGTGACGCCACACCCTCGGTGCAGAACAGATCCTTGATGCCGACGGGGATGCCGCACATGTCGGGCGCATCGCCTGCCTTGATCCGCTGATCGGCGGCGGCGGCGCGCTCCAGCGCGATCTCGGGCGTCTTGTGGACGAAAGCGCCCAGCGCATCGGCCGCATCGATGGCGCCAAGGCAGGCTTCGGTCAAGGCGACCGATGTCGTCTCGCCCCGGCGCAGCGCGTCGCGGGCTTGGGCGATGGTGAGTTTGGTCAGATCGGACATGGTCACTCCACCACCTTGGGAACGGCGAAAAAGCCCTCGCGCGCATCGGGCGCGTTGGCCAGCACGCGGGCCTGTTGGTTGCCATCGCTCACCACATCGGCGCGGCGGCGCAATTGCATCGGCGTGACGCTGACCATCGGCTCCACAGCGCTGACATCGAGTTCTTGCAACTGCTCGATAAAGCCGAGGATCGCGTTGAATTCATCCGCAAGCGCGGGCAGATCGGCCTCTTCCACGCGGATGCGGGCGAGTTTGGCGACCTTGGCGGCTGTGGCGCGGTCAATGGACATTTTGTGAGCCTCCTCGACGGGAACAAGGCGCGGTTTAGCGGCGTGATGCGCGGCCCGCAAGCCGATCCAGTCTTTCCCCTGTCATGGCAGCGGACTATCCTTTGGCCAACAGGGTTTTGAATGGAGTGCGCGCGATGAAATATACATGGTTGGGGCATGCCAGTGTGCGTCTTGAGATCGGCGATCAGGTTTTGCTCATCGACCCTTGGGAAAAGGGTAACCCGATGTTTCCTCAGGCCCAGCGCGACGCGATGTTTGCAGGCGCGACGGCGATCTTGATTACGCATGGGCATTTCGACCATATTGCCGGTCTCGGCGATCTGGCGCGTGAGTTGCAGGTGCCCGTCTATGGCATGGTCGAGTTGATGAGCTGGCTGGCCGCGACCGAAGCAGGCATCGCCACCACCGGCTTCAACAAGGGCGGCACGGTGCGCTTGGGCGATGCGGCCGTCACCATGGTGCATGCGGTGCATTCATCCTCGGTCGGCCGCGATGGGCCGCCCATCTACGCGGGCGAGCCTGCAGGCTACATGATCGAAGGCGAGGGGCGGGCCGTCTATGTCTCGGGTGATACCGATGTCATGGCCGATATGAAGATCTGGGATGATTTGCACAGCCCCGATGTCGGTATCCTATGTGCCGGTGGGCATTACACGATGGATATGAAGCGCGCGGCCTATGCGGCCACAAAGCTGTTCCGCTTCAAAACGGTGATCCCTTACCACTACAAAACCTTTCCGCTGCTCGAGCAATCGGCCGATACGCTGAAGGCGGCGGTGATGCCCGGGGTGCGCGTGCTCGACCCCGATCCCGGTGTTACGGTCGAGGTCTGAGGGGACCAAGCCCTGATTTTTTGCGCGCAATCCTAGGCTTTCCCGCCAAGGTTCCAAATTCTGTCGCAAAACGAAAAAGGCCGCGCGGGTTGCCCTACGCGGCCTTTCATCCAGCGGTGGCGGCATATTACTTGATCTTGCCTTCCTTGTATTCGACATGCTTGCGCACGACCGGGTCGTATTTCCGAACGGTCATCTTCTCGGTCATCGTGCGCGCGTTTTTCTTGGTCACGTAGAAATGGCCCGTCCCGGCAGACGAGTTCAGGCGGATCTTGATGGTTGTCGGCTTCGCCATGGGTCGGGCTCCTGCGGTCTATACGGGCCGCGCGGGCATGTGCCTGCGCGAAAACATCTCTGAGACTGCGCCTTTTACTTGGCCGCAAGCGCGAGTCAACACCCCAATTCGGTGAAGGCGCTATGGGCGCGGCGTCGCAGCCTCCATGAAAAAGGGCCGGGGGTTGCCCCGGCCCTCAGGTTTAGCGCCAAAGTGGCGTTTATTCTTGTTGTTGTCCCATGAACATCAGCAAGAACTGGAACATGTTCAGGAAGGAGATATAGAGGCTCAGCGCGCCATCGATGGCGGCTTTGTCCAACCACTCCTGATCACCATGTACCGCATGCGCGATGTAGGTCGTCTTGATTTCTTGCGTGTAGAAGGCGGTCAGCCCCGCGAAGATCAGCACACCCAGCGCCGAGATTGCGAACATCATCGCAGGCGACTGTAGGAAGATGTTGATGATCATCGCCACGACCAGCCCGATCACACCCATGATCAAGAAGCTGCCCATGCCCGACAAGCTGCGCTTGGTCGTGTAGCCCCAAAGGCTGAGGCTGGCGAAGGCGATGGCCGTGACGAGGAAGGTCTGCACGATCGAGAACGAGGTGAAGACCAGAAAGATCGAGCTCATCGACACGCCCATCAGGGCTGCGAAGGCGAAGAAGCCAAGGCTGACAGCCGCCGCCGAAGCGCGGCGCATCAACGCGCCCCAGCCGAACAGGATGAAGGCTAAGGGTGCGAACATCACCACCCAGCGCAGCGGCGTGGCATAAAGCGCCTCGCCCAGCCCAGTCAGATACTGACCGTCGCGCAGCGCCATGGTCGCCCCGGTCGGGTCATTGGTCACGGCCAGATCTGCGATCGCCCAAGCGGCGGCCGCGGTGATCAACATGCCACCGGACATGGTGGCGTAGACTTTGTTCATGTGGGCGCGCAGGCCCGCGTCGATCTGGGCTGCGTCGGTGGCGGATACGCCGGCCCGGATCGTCTGATAGTCAGCCATGTATTCCTCCTAAAAAAATCAAGCGGCGGAACCGTTGCGCATCATTCGCGCAGGCCCGGGCCTTAGCAGTGAATATTGGCGAGTTGTTTGCGTATTTCAAGCAATCGGGTGGAAAGACGGGGCGCAAGCGGTGATAGTTTTTTCCTATTGCTTTTGCCCGAGCGGCCATTTTTAGGCCCTTTTTGCAGCTTGGCGCGCGCGGGCCTTGGATTAAGCGGCCAATAGCCGCGCCTCGGCACCACGCACACAGCGCCGGGCCGTGGGGCCGAAACGGCCGATATCACCGCGAAATTCCGGGCAATGCGCAAAAAGATCGGCGCGGCCCGCACTGCTGAGCGCCTTGAGCCCCTCAGCCCCAAGATGCAGGCTTTCGACCGGCGCACCCTCGGCATAAACGACCTGATGGCGGTCGAAGAGCATGTGAATATAGACCACGGCGGTTTGTGGTGCGACGCGGAAATCATCGCCGTTGATCAGGTGGCGCGCGCTCACCAGCACCTCTTCGTCGCCGCACAAAAGCTGGGCGCGAAATCCCTCGACCAAGACGCGATGCTGTGGCGACAGCAAAAAGGGACGCCGCGCGCCCAAAATGCCGCCGGCCGCCACGCGGATCGGGGCGTTGCGCCCGCGGCCCGGCCCCATACGTCCCCCGATCCAGCGGATCGGTTGTGCGCCATCATCGCGGGTGATGACCATGTCGCCGATCCGCAAGTTCTCGATCGGGCGTTCGCCGCTGGGCGTCAGGATCATGGTACCGGGCGTGAAGCAAATGACATCCTCGATCTCGGAAAAGGTCAGGATAGACCCATCCAGCAAGGTGACCGAGCCCGCCAAATCACCCGGCGTGGTGCTGGTGTAGTTGACCGCGCCCGCGTTCAGCCCGCCGAGTTCCAGCACATCCCCCGCGCCCTCGGCCCCCTCGCCGCCGATGATGGTGATGGCCGCACTGCCCGTTTCGGCCAAATCCGTTAGGATGAATACATCGTCGCCATCGCCACCCGTGACGACATCGCCTTGTGCCGCGAACAGCGTATCATTGCCGGCACCCCCCGACAGGGTGTCGGCGCCCGTGCCGCCGTCAATCCTGTCATTCCCGGCATCGCCCGAGAGAAGGTCATTACCAGCTTCGCCGTAAATCAGGTCATCGCCATCGCCCCCCGACAAGGTGTCGTCACCTGTCTCGGCGGGCAGGGCCGTAAAGCTGATATCGCCGATCCAGATCGCTTGCGTGCCGGACAAGCCATTGCTGTAATCGACCTCGATCTGGGTGATCGGGCCTGAGATCTGCACCAAGACAGAGCCGTTGAGCGCTGCAGGGTTGGTTGCGATATTGGCCGCAGTCAGCGTCGGTGCGATGCCTGTGATCGGCGTATTCGTCCCATAGGTCAGGGTAACGGCGACGGCGTTGCCATCGGCGTCAAAGGCCCGCACCGTGACGATGTCGCGGTGATTGCCGCTGCCCCAGTCGAAATCATTGATCCGAAAGGCGACATCGCCCACCTCGCCCGACCAGCCCGGCGCGTTCGCGGTGAAATCAAGCGTCATGCGCGCGGTTGCCGCGTCGCCATTGCCGAACATGTAGAGTGCCGATGAGGTGCCAAAACCTTCGCCCGGCCCGACATAGACGGCATCGGTGCCTTCGATCTGGTAGAGCGGGTTGTTGTTGCCCAGATTGGTGAAGGTCACATTGGCGTCGATCGCCCCATCGCTCAGCGTGATACCGCCCTCGATATTTTGTTCGTCGTTTTGCGCGGTGTCCCAGCGCAGCAACCCGGTGGTCGGCGAAACAGCGGCCGTGCCGGTATCGCCCCAGATCGTATCGGCACCTGCGCCGCCTTGGATCGAATCCGCGCCGCCATCGCCGAAGAGCAGATCGGCACCAGCGCCTCCGTCGATCGTGTCATCACCATCGAAGCCACGCACTGTGTCGGCACCCGTTGTCGGACCGTCGCCACCGCGATCGGTGAAGCCCGCAGTGATCACATCATCGCCATCGCCACCTTCGACGAGACCGTCTGATGGTTCCCACGACGGGCTGGTGATCGTTGCCGCCGAGGTCAGTGTGCTGACTGGGCCAAAGCTCGACACGAAGTAGACATTGCCACTCGTGGCAAGGTGATAGCTGCCCGGCTCATTGGTATTGGCAAAGGTCTGGCCATTCCAAGTCCCGGTCCAAGACCATGACCCCGCGCCAATGATCGTGTCGGTGGTAAAGGTGACCAGCGCACCCGAGATGACATCGCCATCATCAAGTGCCCCATTCGGCCCCAAGCTGACCAGATATCCGTCGGGCATCGCATGTCGCGCGTTTTGCGCGCCTCCGTCGGGGCCGGGGCCAAGACCGCCTCGATTGGCGGCATGGGCCGGATCGGCCATGTGAACGGATTGTTTCTAGATTGGGAACAAGGCGCGACTGCGCGCAAGTCGTGCCGCTGACAGGACCATTTTTAGACGAATTTGTCTTAGTTTCCGTGGATTATGGCCGCGCTTTGGCAAAATGCCCGGTTTGTGACGGCTTTGTGGCCTAGATTGTCACCACGACCTTTCCGGTGCTTTTCCGTTCTCGCAACAATGCAAGGGCTGCGGCGGTTTCTTCCAAGGGGAAGGTGGCGCTGACATGCGGCTTGATCCGACCTGCTGCATAAAGGGCCATCAATTCCGTCAAGCTTGCGTTCAGCACATCAGGTGCAAAGCGCAAATAGCCGCCCCAATAGAACCCCATCACGGTGATATTCTTGACCAAGAGCAGGTTGGCGGGGATTTGCGGGACCACGCCGCTGGCAAAGCCGATGGTCAAGATGCGCCCTTCCGGGCGGGTGGCGCGCAGGGCTGCATCGAAATCTGCACCGCCCACCGCGTCATAAACCACATCGACACCACCCAAGGCCTTGAGCTGCGCGGCCAAATCGCCATCACGGCTGTCGATCAGGTGATGCGCACCGGCCGCTTGCGCCACGGCCAGCCGTTCGGCCCCCCGCGCAACCGCCACCACCTCGGCGCCCATCGCGGCACCCAAAGCCACGGCTGAAAGCCCCACACCGCCTGCAGCGCCTAGCACGACCAGCCGTTCGCCGGGCTGCAACCCCGCCTTGCGCGTCAACGCCAGATGCGAGGTGCCATAGGCCACCAAGAAACCCGCTGCTTGCGGAAAGGGCATGGCGTCTGGGATCGGCACCGCGCGCCTCGCATCGAATACACCGTATTCCGCCAAGCCGCCTTGACCCGCAAAGATCGCCACGCGCGCACCGACCTTGGGCATGTCGACCCCCGGCCCAAGGCCCATGACGGTGCCGGTAAGCTCCATCCCCATGGTGAAAGGAGGCGTCGGCGTGTCTTGATACATGCCATCAACCATCAGCAGATCGGCGAAGTTCAACCCGCAGGCGGCAATCTTGACCAAGATCTGACCCGGCCTCGGCATCGGCTGTGCGATTTCGGCCAAATGCGGGGGGGTGGTGTGATCCTCCAGCAAGAATGCGCGCATTGTCTGTCCCCCTTTGGCTAAGGCCAACCTAAAGGCGCGCCATGCCGCCCGCCAGCCCGAGATGACATTGCAGCAAGGGGATATTGGCAATGTCAATCACTGCCCCAGAGGGCGAATAGTATTGCAACTACTCTCCAAAGGATTGATCTGACGCAACGTCGCTCTAGGTAAGAGACGTCGTCGTTTCA
>JAQCLA010000083.1 GCA_027592105.1 Pseudomonadota bacterium
GGCAACAGAGGCCGTCGAAGCGTTACGCGCCCATCAGCCGCTGCATGATCTGACCCATGCGGTGCATGCGGCGGGGTTCTTGGTGCCGGGCCAAGGCATCGTTTGCGCGCGTGAAGATGTTGGGCGCCACAACGCGCTCGACAAGCTGATTGGGGCCTTGCTGAAAGCTGGGATCGACCCTGCCAGCGGTGCCATCGTGATGACCAGCCGGGTCTCGGTGGAGCTGGTGCAAAAGGCCGTGGTGGCGGGCTGTGGCGTGTTGTTGGCTGTCTCGGCCCCAACGGCGCAGGCCTTGCGCATGGCCGAGGCTGCAGGGCTGAGCGTGGCCGGTTTCGCACGCGGCGGAAGGATCGAGATCTTTACCCATCCAGAACGTATCCTTGGAGGCAACGTCGATGTCGCATGATAAGCTCATTCGCATGGCCAACCAGATCGCAAGTTTCTTCAAGACCCAGCCCGGCCGTGATCAGGCCGAGCGTGTCGCGGCCCATCTCAAGGATTTTTGGGGGCCGGAGATGCGCGCAGCCCTTAAGGCTGAGGCCAAGGCCCATGACGATGAGCTTGACGATCTGGTGCGGCGCGCCTTGCCCTTGATCTAAGGCGGGCGGGTTTCAAACGGTCTTTGCGGAACCTGTGGGCTTATGGGCCGTGATGCGGCCTGACTGCGCAGGTGTATGACTGCCGTCAATCCCGCTGTTGTTTTCTATCGCTATCCTTGGGCCTGTGCGGAGGCGCGCAGGAGATTGCGGATGGATCAGCCCGAAACCACGCCACCGCGTGTGCATGTCATCGACATTCCCGAGGCGGTCGGTATTTTCGACCGGCCCGAAGACCTTCAAGCGGCGATCTATGATCTGCGGATCTTGGGCTTTAGCCGCCATGATATCAGCCTATTGGCCCGCCAAGAGGTTCTGGAGGGTAAATTGGGTCGCGCCTATTGGCGCGCCGATGATCTGGCCGATGATCCGAGGGCGCCGCGCGCGGCCTTTGTTTCGGAGGACGCGATCGGCGCGTTGGAAGGCAGTATCGCGGGTGGTTTTTTCTATCTCGGCTCGATGATCGCGATGGCGGCGATGCTGAGGCCCGCCAGCACATTGGCGGCATCCATCGCGGCCATCGCGATTGGCGGGACGCCAGCGGCGGTGTTGGGGGTGTTGTTGGCCCGGCGCGCGGCGCTGCCGCATCAGCGTAACTATGCAGCACAGCTTGCGCATGGGGGCATGTTGCTTTGGGTGCGGGTGCGCGACGAGGCGCATCGCGCAATGGCCGTCAAGATCTTGCAAGGCCATTCCGGGCGCGACGTGCATGTGCATGGCTGGAGCAATTGATCCCGCGCTTGGGGTCACAAAAAAGGGCGCCATTGGCGCCCTTTGACCGGTCGTGATCTTCGGCTGCTCAGAGCAGTTCGATATTCACAGCGCTTTCGCGGCCATCACGGCCTTTTTCAAGGTCGAATTTGACCTTCTGGTTGTCGGCAAGGCCGGTCAGGCCCGAGCGCTCGACGCCAGAGATGTGGACGAATACGTCCTTCGCGCCGCCATCGGGTGCGATAAAGCCGTAGCCTTTGGTCGTGTTGAACCATTTCACGGTGCCAGTGGCCATAACCGTGTCTCCTGTCAGTTACACGCTGCCCGCACCATGCGGCAGCCCGGCGTCACCCATGCAAGATCGAGAGCACAAGCTTCGCATCGCGGCGAAAGACAGGGGTCGATAGAGTAGAGATAGCACCTCTCTTATGCCCGTTTTCCAATCGAAAGTAAAGTGTGCTGGCGTGCACCTGCATGTGGGTTGGATGATCTGCATCAAGGCCATGAGCTTGCGTGGCCCATTAGCTTGGGGCTGTCGTATCAAAGCCCAAGGATGCATCATGACCAGCCTGACCAGCACGCCCCATGACGCTTTGCGCATCGGGCAAGAGGCCACGATCACACGCCTTTGCCGGACCGAGGATTTGATCGTGTTTTCCCATGCCAGCGGGAGTTTGAACCCGCTGCATCTGCCCGATCATGATGGGGATGGCGATGGGCAGGTCGAGGCGCTGGCCCCTGCCGCATGGATCGCGGCCTTGATCGCGGGTGTGGTGGGCAACCAATTGCCCGGCCCCGGCACGCGCTATCGTAGCCAAAACCTGCGTTTCCTGGGCCAAGCACAGGCGGGTGATACGCTGCAAGTCAGCGTGCGGGTGGCCGAGAAATTGCCCGATCATGCGGTGCGCTTGGCGGTTATGGTTACCCGGCCCGAAGCTGTGATCGCCCAAGGTGAGGTGGTGGTGATCGCGCCCATGCGCCACCATCGGTTCGAAGACCTGTCGGTGCCGGGATTGGTGGTGCAGTCGCACCGGCATTTCGATGCGCTGATCGCAAGGGCCGAGGGTTTGGCCGCGCTGCCCGTTATCGTCGTTTGCCCTGAAAGTGCCGATGCGGTCGCGGGCGCTGTGCAAGCGCGCGATCACGGGTTGATCGTGCCGCTGTTTGTGGGCGCACCCGACAAGATCGCCGCCGCCGCCGCCGAGGCCGGCGTGGATATCGCAGGGATCAAGATCGTGGTAGTGCCCGATCACCGCGCCGCTGCCCTGCGCGCGGTCGCCATGATCCATGAGGGGCGGGGGCGCGCGCTGATGAAGGGACATCTGCATAGCGACGAGATCTTGCATGCGATTTTGAAAAAGGAGGGTGGGCTGCGCACCAACCGCCGATTGAGCCATGTTTTCGTGATGGATGTGCCGGGGCTGGATCACCCGCTTTTCGTGACCGATGCGGCAGTCAACATCGCCCCTGATGTGTCCTGCAAGGTCTCGATCGTGCAAAATGCCATCGATCTGGCACGCGCGCTGGGGCTGGTGCGGCCCAAGGTGGGGATCTTGTCGGCGGTCGAGACGGTGACGGCGGCGATCCCCTCGACGCTGGATGCCGCGATCTTGTCCAAGATGGCCGAACGCGGCCAGATCACGGGCGGTGATGTCGATGGGCCGCTGGCGATGGATAATGCCGTCGATCCGGGGGCCGCGCGCGCCAAGGGGCTGACGGGGCTGGTTGCGGGGCGGGCCGATATCTTGGTCGCGCCCAACCTCGAGGCAGGCAATATGATCGCCAAGGAGCTGAGTTTTCTCGCCCATGCCGAGGCGGCAGGGCTGGTGATGGGGGCGCAGGTGCCGGTGATTTTGACCAGCCGGGCCGATAGCGCGCGGGCGCGGCTTGCCTCTTGCGCGGTGGCGGTGATCTTGGCGGAGGCGGCGCAATGTGGCCGATCTTGACGATTAATGCTGGGTCAAGCTCGCTCAAGGCGGCTGTTTATGACAGCTTGGCCGCAGCTTTGGTGCGTGCCGAGGTCGCAGCGCTGGGCGCGGGCGCGATCATGACGATCACCGCCGATGGAAAGGCGCAGCGCCATGAGATCGCAAGTGCCGACCACGCCCATGCCTTTGCGGCGCTGCGCAAGGCGCTGGGGCCGTGGTTGGGGCAGGGTGGGCCGATCGCGGTGGGGCATCGCATCGTGCATGGCGGTGCCGAGATCGACGGGCCGCGCGTCTTGACGCCCAGCTGCCTTGCGATGTTGGAGGGGCTGGTGGCGTTGGCCCCCTTGCACCAGCCGCATAACCTGGCGCTGGTGCGCGCCGCATCCCAAGCCTTTCCGCAAGCTGTGCAGATCGGGGCCTTCGACACGGCGTTTCACCGTGGCCATGATTGGCTGCATGATACATATGCCCTACCACGGCGCTATTTCGACCAAGGCATTCGGCGCTACGGGTTTCACGGGTTGAGTTACGCCTATATCGCGGGGCGCGTTGCGGCGGATTATCCGGCACTGGCCGATGGCCGTTTGATCGTGGCCCATCTTGGCAATGGTGCCTCGCTTTGCGCGATCAAAGGGGGGCGGTCGGTTGCATCGAGCATGGGGTTTTCGGCGCTGGACGGGTTGCCCATGGGCACGCGCGTGGGCCAGATCGACCCGGGCGTTTTGCTTTACCTGATGGGCGAAGGGATGGATCAAGCGGCGCTGACGCGGCTGCTTTATTCTGAAAGCGGGCTTAAGGGCCTGTCGGGGATCAGCCATGACATGCGGGTGCTTTTGGCCGCGAAATCCCCCCAAGCCGATGCAGCCATCGCCTATTTCTGCGCGCATCTCGCCCAGGGGATCGGTGGTTTGTCCGCCGTGCTGGGCGGGGTCGATGCGGTGATCTTTACCGGTGGCATTGGCCAGAATGCGGCCCCCATCCGCGCCATGGCGCTGGATAAGCTGGCATTTCTTGGGCTGGTAGTGGATGAAGGCGCCAATGCCGCGCATGCGCCGCGGATCGACAAAGGCAAGGTTGCGGTCCTTGTCATGGCGACCGATGAAGAGCAGATGATCGCACAAGCGGTGCAACAAGCACTTGCCGCGATGCCAGATGAAAAGGGACCAATGTGATGATGCGGATGATCTTGCTCGTGCCGATCCTTTTGGTGCTGGCGGTGCTGGCCGCCGGTGTGTGGTTCCGCCTTGTGCCGATGACGCCTGCCCAGTGGCATGTGGTCCCTGCCGATGTGACCCCGCCGTCCAGCCCCAATTTCGTTCTACTGGTCGGCATGGATGCGCCCGTTTTCATGCAAAGCCCCGATGTGATTGCCGATCTTCTGACGAGCGTCGCACAAGATGCCGGGGCCAAGATCATCGCAGGAAGCCCGCAGAGCGGGCATGTCAGCTATGTGGTGCGTTCGCGGATCATGGGGTTTCCCGATGCCATCTCGATCCGGCTGATGCCGGAGGGGGCGGGCACCAAGCTCGAGATTTTTTCGCGCTCGCGCTATGGTTACAGCGATCTGGGCGTGAACGCGGCCCGTGTGGCGGCATGGATCGCGGCGCTCGAAACGCAGACGGGCACTTGACCGCGCGCTTTTGCAGGGTCACATCGCGCGGATGTTGCCGCAAGATCGCCTGATCCAGATTTCCGCGCGTTTCGAGTTTCTCGAAGCGCGCTTGAACGCTGGGCCTGCGCCCGATGAGATCGCGATCATCAGCCGCGAATATGCTGAACTGCGGCCTGTCGTGGCCCAGATCGATTCTTGGCGGCGGCTGCAATCGGATATTGCCGAGGCCGAAGCCATGCTGCGCGACCCCGAGATGCGCGCGCTGGCCGAGGATGAGTTGCCACGGCTGCGCGCAAACCTGCCTTTGGCCGAGCAAGCCTTGCAGCTTGCGCTGTTGCCCAAGGACGCCGCCGACGCCCGCCCCGCGATGATCGAGATCCGCCCCGGCACCGGCGGTGACGAGGCAGCCCTTTTCGCAAGCGACCTGCTGCGCATGTATACCCGCTACGCCGAGGCGCAGGGCTGGCAGATGGAGATTGTCGATCTGCAACAGACCGAGCTTGGCGGTATCCGCGAGGTCACGGCGCGGATCGCGGGCGAGGGGGTTTTCGCCCGGTTGAAATACGAAAGCGGCGTGCATCGTGTGCAGCGCGTGCCGGAAACGGAATCGGGTGGGCGTATCCATACATCGGCGGCCACGGTGGCCGTGCTGCCTGAGGCCGAAGAGGTCGATATCATTATTCCTGCAAACGATATTCGGATCGATACGATGCGCTCCTCGGGCGCGGGTGGACAGCATGTGAACACGACGGATTCGGCCGTGCGGATCACCCATTTGCCCACCGGGCTTGTCGTCACCAGCTCGGAGAAATCGCAGCATCGCAACCGCGAGATCGCGATGGGCGTGTTGCGTGCGCGGCTCTATGACATGGAGCGTCGCCGCGCCGCCGATGCGATGGCTGCCGACCGCCGTGCGCAGGTGGGATCAGGTGACCGCTCGGAACGCATCCGGACCTATAATTTCCCCCAAGGACGGATGACCGATCATCGGATCAACCTGACGCTCTACAAGCTTGATCAAGTGATGAATGGCGATCTCGATGAGGTGATCGAGGCGCTTTCCGCCGATGCGCAGGCCAAGCTTTTGGCGGAGATGTCGGGGTGAGCACCCAAACGATCGGTGCATGGCAGCGCGCGGCACTTGCCCGCCTTGCGCCCGTCATCGGGCCGGATGAGGCCGCGCGCGATCTGCGGCTGATCTTGATGCGCGCCACGGGCTTGTCTGCGGCCCGCCTGGGGGTAGGCGGCGGCGAGGTGCTGGCACCCACGGCACAGGCCCAAGCCGAAGCGATGCTGGCCGCACGCCTGACCCATCAGCCCTTGGCGCAGATCTTGGGCGAATGGGCCTTTTTCGGGCGCAGCTTTCATGTGAGCCAAGATACGCTTGTGCCGCGTCCCGATACCGAAACGCTGATCGAACTGGCCTTGGCGCAGCCGTTTTCGCGGATGGTCGATCTGGGCACGGGCAGCGGGGCTATTGCCGTGACGCTTTTGGCCGAACGCGCCGATGCGCGGGGCTTGGCCAGCGATATCTCGCAAGCGGCCTTGGATATGGCCGCGCGCAACGCGCAGCGCCATGGCGTGGCGTGGCGGCTTGATCTGCAATGCGCTGATTGGTGGGCGGGGATTGCGGGGCGTTTCGATCTGATCGTGTCAAACCCGCCTTATGTGAGCGCGGCGGATTATGCCGGTTTGGCCCCCGAGATCACGCAATGGGAGCCGCGCGCGGCGCTGACACCGGGCGGTGACGGGCTGTCGGCCTATCGGCAGATCTTGGGCGGTGTGGGCCCCTTCCTTTTGGCGGAGGGGCGCTGTTTGGTCGAGATCGGGGCCGATCAAGGGCGTGCTGTGGCGGACCTTTTCACGGCGGCGGGCCTTGTGGATGTGGCCGTGCATGCCGATATTAATGGTAAGGATCGGGTCGTTTCGGGCCGGCGCGCGCCGTAGCGCGGTTGCGGAAATGACGCAATCGGTCGATTTCGGGCGGATAATTGCGAAATCCGTGCGCAATGGCACAGATAAGGCTTGTCACCCGGCGCGACCCATGATTACTCGCTATCAGCGGAGGATGTGGTTCGTTCAACCATGTCCCGCTATTCTACCGAACATTCCGCATCGCAACGCCTAGTGCAACGGTGCGGGTGACGAGCGTCGCCGGCCCTCGGGCTTGGACCGCTTCCCACCCAGGACAACTGGAACCGTAAACAGCACATGAGATCATCGAAGAACCGCTCGCGGTCCAAGGGGAACCGCAATCGCTCGGTCGGCAATATCGTCAACCGCGTATTCGACTCGTCCGGCCCTGAGGGCAAGGTCCGCGGCACCCCGCAGCAGATCATCGAGAAATACAACCAACTCGCCCGCGATGCGCAGCTCAGCAATGACCGCGTCGCCGCCGAGAATTTTCAGCAGCATGCCGAGCATTACCTGCGCATGTTGGCCGAAGCGCAACGCGAGCAAGAAGCGCGTCAGCAGTTCCAGCCCCAACAGGGCGGGCGCGGTGACGGCGAGGGGCAAAGCGACGGGCCGGCCTACACCTATGGTGATGTGCCAAATCAGCCGAGCCACGGTTATGGCCGCGTTGAGGCAGAAGCGCCGCGTCAGGTCGAGGCGCCGCGTCAGGCCGAGCCGCGCGGCGATTTCGATGCCGTGATCGACGCCGCACCTGCCGAGGAAGCGGGCTTGGTCGAAACACCCGAAGGTGCGCCCAAAGCCAAGCGTAGCCGCTCGCGCCGCCCCAAGAAACCGACCGAGGCCGGTCAGGGTGATGGTGGTGGTGATGCCGATGGCGGCGATAGCCCGCAAGAAGCAGCCGAATGATCTGATGCGCGTTGCGGTTGCCCGCGACGCGCATGCAGCGCTTAGCCCGCCACGGCGCGGGCGAGCGCGCAAAACCCCTCGATCGAGATTTGTTCGGCGCGGTCCGTGGGTTTGAGCCCGGCAGCAAGGATGCGATCCTCGATGTCGGGTGCCAACCCCTTGAGTGCTGCGCGCAACATTTTGCGCCTTTGATTGAAGGCCTTGGCCACGACACGTTCCAAGACCGCCTGATCGGCGGGAAAACGCGGGCTGGGCAGGGCCGTGAAATGCACCACGGCGGAATGTACCTTGGGCGGGGGCGTAAAGGCCTCGGGCGGCAAGGTCAGCGCGATGCGGGCATCACTGCGCCATTGGGCCAAGATCGCAAGCCGCCCATAGGTCTTGGAGCCGGGCGTGGCCACGATCCGGTCGGCGACTTCGCGTTGAAACATCAGCGTGAGCGATTGCCAGACTGGCGGCCATGCAGGCGGCGTCAGCCAGCGGATCAACAGCTCGGTTCCCACATTATAGGGCAGGTTCGACACCACCTTGACCGGTGGGCTCAGATGCGCAGACCAATCCAGCGCCAGCGCGTCGGCATTGATCACCTCGAGCCGTCCGGGATAGGCTGCGGCGATCTCTTCCAGGGCGGGCAGGCAGCGGGCGTCTTTCTCGATGGCCAGTACACGGCGCGCACCCTCGGCCAAGAGCCCGCGCGTCAGGCCACCGGGGCCGGGGCCGACCTCCAGCACATCGCAGCCCGATAGATCGCCCGCCGCACGGGCAATCTTGGCTGTCAGGTTCAAATCGAGCAGAAAGTTCTGGCCAAGCGCCTTGCGCGCTGAAAGCCCATGGGTGGCGATCACATCGCGCAGCGCGGGCAGGTCGTCGATCCCGCTCATGCGCGCGTGCCACAGGCTGTCATGTCGTGGACATCAGCCAAGAAAGACCCCGATCATCACCGACATCAGCCCGAGAACCGAGACCAAGAGCGCAACCATGTTGATCACGACCACGCGTTGCAGCTTGGCGCGCAACACATCGTCGGGCAGGCCCGCGCGCTTGGCCGAGATGGCAGCCCAGACGCAATAAAGCAGCACCAAGATGCCCACCAGCGCCAACCCGGTTCCAATGTAGACGAGGGCGGCCATACGCGATCCTTTCTCAACGGTCTATGCCGTGACCTATGCTAGCGCCATGTCGCTGGCAAGGGTTGTGGCGGGCGGGGCAGAGGGCTAGATCGGGCTTCAATTTTCCCTTTGCCGCGAGAGATCCGATGGATGTGATTGAAGCTGAGACCGCCGACCGCCCCGACAGCTACCGCGTGACCGCCGATGAGCTGCGCCAGTTTATCGAACGTTTCGAGCGGCTGGAGGCCGAGAAGAAAGACATCGCCGACCAGCAGAAGGAGGTGATGGCCGAGGCGAAATCGCGCGGCTACGACACCAAGGTCATCCGCAAGGTCATCGCGCTGCGCCGGCGCGAGCCCGACGATATCGCCGAGGAAGAGGCGGTGCTCGAGATGTACAAAGAAGCCTTGGGCATGCGTTGAGCCGTTCCGCGATCAGGGCGTCAACAGCTTGACGCCCGGGATCGTGGCGATCTCGGCCATATCGTCTTCATAGTTTTGGGTCATCTTGTCGATCAGGCCCAGTGTCCAGCCGGGCAGGTCGAGTTCTTCCTCGATCGCGGTGTCGAGCGCATAGCGGTCGAGAAAAGCCCCCAAGATGCGGCGGCGCTGCATCTCGGTGTCGGGTGGATTATCGGCCAAGTAGCGCCGCATGCGTGAAAAGCCCGTGGGGTCCATGATCGTCTCGGCCAGATCGTCGAGGCCGCGCAGTGCGAAATCATGCGCCACATCTGTGAGTTCCCGCAAGATATCGGCCCAAAGCAGCGGTGTATCCTCGTTGCACCAGACGGTGACGGGCACATCGGGCTGG
>JAQCLA010000084.1 GCA_027592105.1 Pseudomonadota bacterium
ATAAAGATTGCCCAAGGGCGCGGTGCCGAACCCCAGTTCGGTAAAGCGCAGGCCGCCGGTGCCCAACCTGTCCCAATGCCGTGCGCGTTGTGTCATCTGCGCGATCCTCCTGACTGACATGCTAGTATGAATGACCCTTGGGGGCCAAGGAATTCCACGCTAGGCTGCCGCCCAAGACGCGATCCGACATGAAGGGGGGAGCATGGAACGTTTCAGGCAGGTGTTTGGCACTGCGCGACCGGTGATCGGCATGGTGCATCTGGGCGCAATGCCCGGCGCGCCGCTTTTTGACGCGGGCGGCGGGATCGAGCGGCTGGTGGCTGACGCCCGGGCCGATCTTGCGGCCCTTCAGGCGGCAGGCTTTGACGCGGTGATGTTTGGCAACGAAAATGACCGTCCCTATGAATTCGACGTTGATCGTGCCTCGACCGCCACGATGGCCCATATCATCGGGCGGCTGCGGGGCGACATCCGCGTGCCCTTTGGCGTCAATGTCTTGTGGGATCCCATGTCCACCATCGCCCTTGCTGCCGCCACCGGCGCGGCCTTTGTGCGAGAAATCTTTACCGGCACCTATGCCTCTGACATGGGGCTGTGGATGCCTGATGCGGGCCGGGCGATGCGCTACCGCGACCGGCTGGGCCGGCGTGATTGCCTGATGCTTTACAATGTCTCGGCCGAATTCGCCGACAGTCTTGACCGCCGCCCGCTGCCCGACCGGGCGCGCAGCGCGGTCTTTTCGTCGATCCCCGATGCCGTTCTGGTTTCGGGCCAGATCACCGGAGAAGCGGCGGCGCTGTCAGACCTTGAAGCCGTCAAGGCGGTGCTGCCCCATGTTCCGGTGATGGCCAATACCGGGGTCAAGCATGATACGGTGGCCGATGTTCTGCGCGTGGCCGATGGCTGCGTGGTGGGTTCGGCGCTCAAGGTTGACGGCAACACATGGAACCCGGTCGATCCGGCGCGGGCGGCGGATTTCATGGCGCGGGTGCGCGCCGTGCGGGGCACGTCATGAAGGACCGCATTCGCCAGGATCTGATCGCCCTGATGTTGATCCCCGGCCTTTCCGGCCATGAGGACCGCGTGCGCCGGCATATCGCCGCCAGCCTGCCGAACCTGCCGCACCCGCCGCGCACCGACCGGCTGGGCAATCTGATCGTGACCATTCCCGGCAACCCGCAGGCGCCATCGGTCATGGTGTTCACCCATATGGACCAGCTCGGCTTTTTTGTGCGCAAGATCGAGGATGATGGCTTGATCCGGGTCGAACGCATGGGCGGCGTGCCCGAACGGGCGTTGGCGGCACAGGCGGTGCTGCTGTGTGTCGGTCCCGGCCGTGACGTGCCTGGCATCATCTGCAACAAGAGCCATCACGCCACCTCGCCGGACGAGAAATATCACGTCATCAAGGCACCTGATCTGTTGATTGACACCGGCCACGGCTCGCGCGCCGCGGTCGAGGCTGTGGGTGTTCGCATCGGCACGCCCGTGGTCTATCGGCCCAATGTCCTCGAGATGGGCGGCGACCGGATCGCCGGCACCAGCATCGACGACCGTGCCGGTTGCGCCGTGCTGATCGAGCTGGCCCGCGCCCTTGCCACCCGGCAAGGCGGGCCGACCGTGCATCTGGTCTTTTCGGTGCAGGAGGAATTCAACCTGCGCGGTGCGCTGGTCGCCGCCCAGACCCTCAAGCCCGACATCGCCATCCAGATCGATCTGATGTTGGCCTGTGACACACCCGACATGGCGTCGCGGGGCGACATGCGGATGGGCGGCGGGCCGGGGATGTCGCTCTATTCCTTTCACGGGCGCGGTACGCTCAACGGCGTGATCCCGCACCCCGCCGCCGTCCGGCTGATCGAACAGACCGCACAGGCCCAAGTCATCCCCCTTCAGCGCAGCGCACAGGTGGGTGTTCTGACTGACCTGTCCTATGTGCAGCTTGTGGGCGAGGGGGTGGTTTCGGTCGATCTGGGCTTCCCCTGTCGCTACACCCACTCGGCGCTTGAGATGTGCGACCTTAATGATCTGGTCGCCTTGGCGCGGCTGCTGGAATGCGCGCTTGCGGGCATCGGTCCCGATTTTGCGCTGTCACGCGATGAGGGCACGCCATGACCTGCACGCTTGGCATCGACATCGGTACCTTCGAATCCAAGGGTGTTCTCGTGGACCAGAACGGCCGGATCCTTGCCGAGGCCCGCCACCCCCACAAGATGCTGGTCCCACGCCCCGGCTGGGCCGAACATCGCGCCGACGAAGACTGGTGGGGCGATGTGGTGCGTATCACGCGCGCCATTCTGGCCACGCCGGGCGTGTCGGCGCGCGATATCGCCTGTATCGCCACAAGCGCGATCGGCCCGTGCATGCTGCCGGTCGATGCGGAGGGCGACCCGCTGATGAATGGGGTGCTCTATGGCGTGGACACCCGCGCAAGCGCCGAGATCGCGGAACTGACGGGCCGCATCGGTGCCGACACGATCCTTGATCGCTGCGGAAATGCGCTGACCTCGCAATCGGTCGGGCCAAAGATCTTGTGGCTCAAACGCCATCACCCCGAGATCTTTGCAAAGACCGCCAAGATCCTGACATCGACCAGCCATGTGGTTTTCCGTCTGACCGGCGCGCATGTGATCGATCATTACACCGCCGCCAATTTCAGCCCGCTCTATGATGTGGCCACCCAGGATTGGACGACGGCATTGGCCGACGACATCATCGGCGCCGACAGACTGCCGCGCCTGATGTGGTCGACCCAGATCGCAGGCCAGGTGACCGAGGTGGCGGCGGCCGAAACCGGGCTTGTGGCTGGCACACCCGTCACCTGCGGCACCATCGATGCCGCCGCCGAGGCCATCAGCGTGGGCGTACGGCATGCGGGTGACATGATGATGATGTATGGCTCGACCATCTTCATGATCGCGCTGACAGCCGATCGGGTGCGCGACGCGCGGCTGTGGTATGCGCCATGGCTGTTTCCGGGGGTCCATGCCTCGATGGCGGGGCTGGCCACAAGCGGCACGCTGACCCATTGGTTTCGCGACCAGATGGCGTGCGACCTTGCCCCGGAAACGGCTTTCGCCACCCTCGCCGAAGAGGCCGCCGCTTCGCCCGCCTGCGCCAACGGCCTGCTGATGCTGCCCTATTTCTCGGGCGAGCGTACACCGCTGCACGATCCGCTGGCCAAGGGCGCATTCTATGGGCTGAACCTGACGCATCGGCGGGGCGACATGTATCGCGCCCTGCTCGAAGGCATTGCGATGGGTAGCGCCCATGTCATCGACTGTTACCGCGACGTCGGGCAGGCGCCGGGGCGGGTCATGGCCGTCGGGGGTGGCACGAAGAACGCCGTCTGGCTGCAATCCACCTCGGATTTCGGGGGGGTGGCGCAAATCCTGTGCGACAAGACCCTGGGTGCAAGCTATGGCAACGCTT
This sequence comes from Pseudomonadota bacterium, assembly GCA_027592105.1. GTDB lineage: Bacteria > Pseudomonadota > Alphaproteobacteria > Rhodobacterales > Rhodobacteraceae > Roseicyclus. Next base: position 3,433 of record JAQCLA010000084.1, read on the forward strand.
TTCTGGCGGCCATGGCCGTCGGTTTGGCCGATCCGGCCGATATCGACAGATGGAACCCGGCAGTGCGCCGCGTCGATCCCGCCGGTGGCCCGGATCACCACAGGCATTATGACCTGTTCCGAAAGCTTTACACCCAGACACGGGACATTGCGCATGCGCTTGGCTGACGGGGCGCTTTATCAGACGGCTCTGGCCGAACTTGGTGATGTGACGGCGCGCATCACCGCCGCCGAAACGGCGGCGGCATGCGCCTTGATCGCTGATGCGGGGCAGTTGGTGCTTTACGGCTGTGGCCGCGAGGGGCTTTTGGTGCGAGGCTTTGCCATGCGGCTGCATCATCTGGGGCTGCGCGTGGCCATGCAGGGCGACATGGCCTGTCCGCCGGTCGGGCCGGGTGATCTTTTCATCGCATCTGCCGGACCCGGAGAACTGTCGACCGTTACGGCCCTGATGCAGGTGGCGCGCGGGGCCGGGGCGGATGTGCTGTTCTTGACGGCGGAACCCGCCACGCCCACAGCCCGGCTTGCGACACAGGTTCTGACCATCCCGGCCCAGACCATGGCGCGCGATACCGCGCCGGGCGCAAGCACGGTCTTGCCGATGGGTTCGATCTATGAGGGGGCGCTGTTCGTGCTGTTTGAAATCATGGTGCTTCGGCTGCGCGAGCGGCTTGGCGCAACGCCCGAGGCCATGCGCGCCCGGCACACAAATCTGGAGTGATCCGATGCGGTTCGAACTTATGCGCCCCTACCAGATCCGCGATACCATCGCGCGCGATGTGGCTGTGGTTTTGCCCATCGGTGTGATGGAATATCATGGGGAACACATGGGCGTCGGCATGGATTTGCTGGCTGTGACCCGTGTTCTCGACAGGCTCGAGGCCGAGGCGCCGGACAAGATCGTGATCTTGCCGCCCTTTGCCTATGGCGCGGCCAGCTATGCCGTCGCCGCCCCCGAAGGCAGCGGCACGCTGCATGTGGACGCCGGGCGCATTGCACCGATGGCACAAGAGATGTTTCTTGGTCTTTTGCGCATCGGATTTCGCAATATCCACGGTTTGATCCATCACCAGACCGAAAACTTTGCCGCCGGCATGCCAACCGATCTGGCGTTTCGGTTTGCCGGGCGGCAGGCCGTTTTCCAATTTCTCGAAAGCGAACGGGGCGAGGGGTGGTGGGGCCGAAACGACATGCAAGACTACTATGCCCGCCAGTCTGCGGGCAATGACCCGTTCAACTGGGTGAGTGTGCATCCGCTGATGACGCCCGAGATCACCGCCATCTATCCCTTTGATCATGCCGGGATCGGGGAGACCTCGCTGATGTTGGCGCTGGCGCCCGATGTGGTCGAAATGGACAGGCTGGCCGCCAACACCGCCTGGTACACGGCCAGCGCCGTCGAGGCCACGGCAGAGTTGGGCGAACGCGGGGTCGCCGCGATCCTTGCGCATCTGCGGCGGGTGCTTGGGGTCTGAGACCTTATTTGACCGCGCCGGCGGCCATGCCCTTGATGATGTATTTCTCAAGCAAGATGGCCACTAGGATCAGCGGCAAGATCGCGGCCGACGACAGCGCCGCCATCGACCACCACGAAATGCCCTGTGAGCCCGTCTGGCTTGCGACCATCACGGGCAAGGTGTTGGCATTGGTCGATGTCAGCAGCGCGGCAAAGAAATATTCGTTCCACGTCAGCACCAACGACAAGATGAAGGCCGCGACCATACCGGGCAGGGCGATAGGCAAGATGATCGTCACAAAGGCGCCCCAGATCGACAGCCCGTCCACCAGCGCGGCTTCCTCCAGCTCGGTCGGGATGGAGCTGAACTGATCGCGCATGATCCAGATGACGATCGGCATCACTGTCAGCGTGTAAAGCAAGATCAGCCCGATGCGCGTGTCCAGCAGCGCCAGCTCCTTGTAAAGCACAAGGAAAGGCAGGGCGAGCACGACGGGTGGCAAGATCAGCTGGCTGAGGAAGAAAAACGAGATATCCGCGTTCTTCATGAAGCTGAAGCGATAGTTGAACCGGCTCAGCCCATAGGCCGCCATGCTTCCCAAGACCAGCGCCAGTGCCGACGAACACAGCGCCACGATGACCGAATTCCAGAACCGCTTCAGGAATTCCGCGCGAACCGTGGATTCGGCAAAGATCGTTTCGGGCGACAGGCCCAGCGACCGCAGGCCCAGCATCTTGGGTTCGAAATCCACCCAAGGCACCAGATTGCCCTGCATCACATCGGGCGCCGCCTTGAACGAGGTCGTCAGCGTCCAATAGATCGGAAACAGACAGATGAACGCCCAAACCAGCAAGACCGCATAGATCGCCGCCCGGCCAAGGAACCAGCTGGGACGAAAGGCGCGATCGGCGTCGCTGTCACGAAAAATCTGTTGCGTCATCTCAGTACCTCGGTCGCATCCAGCGGTCGGCCAGCTTCATCAAGATCGTCATCGCGATCACGATCAGCACCAGATAGACAATGGCCAGCAGCGTGCCATAGCCCACGTTCGAGCGGTCGCGGTATTCGCGGAAAATGAAGCTGGTGACGCTGTCGGTTGCCCCGCCCGGGCCACCGGCGGTGATGTTGATGATGATATCGGCCAGCTTCAGCTTGAAGATGATCCGGATCAGGATGGCGGTGATCGACACCGGCAGCATCAGTGGAAACGTGATTTCCCAAAACCGGCGCCAGCCCGATGCGCCATCGACCTCGGCGGCTTCGTGTAATTCCTTGGGGATGGCCTGCAGACCGGCAAGGATCATGATCATCATGAAGGGTATAAAGGTCCACGCATCCATCGCCATGATCATGAAGCGCGCCATCTCGGGCGACCCGAAGAACGAGATCTGATCAAAGCCCAGCTCGCGCACCAGGTGCGCCACAGGGCCAAAGCGAATTTCGAGCATCGACTTGCCGATCATCCAGCTGACCGCCACCGGCGACAACATCAGCGGCAACAGGAATGCCACGCGAAAGAACTTGCGCGCCCGGATCTGGGCATTCAGCGCCAGCGCCAAGCCAAAGGCGATGGCATATTCCACCACGATGGCCAACGTGTACCAGACCATGTTTTTCAGCGCATTCCAATAGAACGGGTCGGCCCACATCTGTCGGACATTGTCGAGCCCGTTGAACTGACGCCCTGTGGGCGAAGACAGGTTCCAATTGGAAAAGGCGATGCCCAGCGCAAAGATCAGCGGGAATACAACCATCGCGACCACAAACAACGCAGCCGGCAGCACAAACAGCGACCGCTTGCCCCGTTCGCCATAGAGCAGCACCTGACCCCAGCACAGGCAGCTTGCCCAGATCAAAAAGGCGTAAAGCGTGGGCCGCCAGGTTTCAAAGCCCAGCGAAACGACGCCCTGAGTGTCGAGATATTGCACCAGACCCACAACACAAAGCAGCGCCGCAGAGGCCCAGATGATCGTTTTGCCGAAGCGGATGCGCGCGGCCGATATGTTGTCGGCCGTCACGATGTGCAGATAATCGGCCTCGGTCGATGCCATTGCGGTTCCTTGCCCCCCCTTGGTCACAGGCCGGGCTTGCAGCCCGGCCTGTGTGTTGTCTTGTCAGCGCCGTGCGCGGATCACATCCCCAAAGACGCCTTGTAGAGCGCGATCTGGCTGTCGCGCCCGATCTGGTCGGTGATCCGTTCCCAAGCTGCGGCGATGGCATCGGCCGTTTCCTGCGCGCTGGCATACTGGCCTGCAAAGCCCTTTGCCAGTTCGTCCTCGGCTACCGAGTAGTATTGGAAAATGCCGGGGATGCGCGGTTCGACGGCCGCATTGGGGTGGTTGTAGCTGTCGGCATTGGACCCAAGATAGTCCTCGACGAAAGCGCGATCATAGCCTGCGGCTTCCCACTCTTCGTAGTTGAAGTGCGAGTTGCGATAGGGCTGGAACCCCGAAGGATAGGCCGACATCCACAGCGACAGATCCTTGCCGCCCAGATGTGCCGCCGCCGACCATGCGGCCTTGCGCTTTTTCTCGTCACCCGACACGCGTGCCGTGACATAGATGCCCCAGCCGATATAGGCCATCTGCGGTGCCTCGTTTGCCACATCTTCCCAGGCGCCGGCGGCCGCGTTGTAGCGGCGGTCCGAACCGGGGTTGATGCCAAAGCCCACGACATCGCCAACCACCGAGGTATCCGAAGTGCGCGCCGAAGACCCCACGTCGCCCCACCACATCAGCATGGAGCCCGTGCCGGCAAGGAACTGCTGGAACGCGGTCGTGCCGGGGTCGGCGTTGATCTGGTCGGCCGGATAGGCGCCCGGCGTCGCGATCAGGTCCATCACGTCCTGGATCGCCTGCACCCAGCCGGGGTTGTTCACCCTGGGCTTCATCGTGTCGGCATCGAACAGCCAGGCCGGATCGTCGGGGTGTTTCACATAGGCGGTGGCGCGGTTGGCGATGAAGTAGAAGCCAAAGCCGCCCCAGCCCTTCAGCGGGTCAAGATAGCCATGCGCGGGCAGGCCCGTCAGCGGGTCGGTCTGGCCGGCCAGCGCCTTGGATAATGCGTTCACCTGCTGCCAGGTGGAGGGCACTGTCTCGCCGCCGATCGCGCCCGCGCCGAAATAGTCCTTGCGGTAGGCAAAGGTGTGGCAGTCGCCGTCAATGGTCACGCGGTACTTCTTGCCGTCCCATGTGCCGACGGGGGGCTGCAGATAGCCCACCAGATCGCCTTCGTCGATCTGCTCGGACACCCAGCCGGGCATTTCGTCCAAAAGCCCGCGCCCTGCGGTGTCGCCTTCGAAGGGGGCGCCCATCTCGAGGATGTCGAAATCGACCGTGCCTGTCGCAATCGATTGCTGCAAGCGCGCGTTATAGTCAGCTTGCGCCAGATCGATCCAGTTGATCTTGGCCCCGGTATAGGCTTCCCACGGCTTGAGAAACCCGCGGAACAAAAAGTTGTGCAGATTCTGGTTGTTGAGCCCCATAAAGGTCAGCTCGACACCCGCAAACTCGCCCTGGGCGACCCGCTCCATTGTCGGGCCAAGGCACATTTCGCCCACTTTCTGCCAATCGGCATCGGTCGGCGATCCCATGCCCACACCGGGGACCTTGAGGATTTCGGCACGCACATTCCCATGCCCGCCTGCCAGCGCGCGACCTGCGGGCGCAAGCCCGCCAAGTGCGGCCAGCGCGCCGACACTTGCGGCACCCTTCAACAGCCCGCGGCGGGTCAACCCAGCTGCGACCGCGTATTTGTAGAGATCGATTTTCACCAGAATTCCTCCCTGAATAACCGGCGCGTGCTCTCAGCGGCAGCGCCAAGATCTTGTGCGACCCCTGCATGGAGAAACCCCGATGTCCCTGCCGTGGTGCAACGTAGCTGAGCATTTCAGTCGCTATGAGGCCTGTCAAGTTTCTTTCATGTTAGTTTAGTATGGTCAACTTGTGGACAGGCTGTGCCCGCTGGGCTAGTCGTTGTGGTAACGCGGTGATACGGGCGGTGCGCAATGGCAGAAGTCAGGGTCAGGGATCTTCAAAAGGCCTATGGCGATGTTGGGGTCATTCATGGCCTTGATGTCGACATTGCCGATGGCGCCTTTGTGGTGCTGGTGGGGCCATCGGGCTGCGGTAAGTCCACGCTTTTGCGCATGATCGCGGGACTCGAGGGAATCACCTCGGGCACCATTCATATCGGGGAGCGGTTGGTGAACAACCTGCCGCCCGCCGAGCGCGACATTGCCATGGTGTTTCAGAACTACGCGCTCTACCCGCACAAGACGGTCGAGGCGAACATGGCTTTTGCCCTGCGGATGCGAAAGATGGGCAAGGCCGAGATCAAGGCCAAGGTGGACCGCGCGGCCGAGGTGCTGGGCCTGACGCCCTATCTGCACCGATACCCCCGCGCCTTGTCGGGTGGTCAGCGCCAGCGCGTTGCCATGGGCCGCGCCATCGTCCGCGACCCGGAGGTGTTCTTGTTCGATGAACCCTTGTCGAACCTTGATGCCAAGCTCCGGGTGCAGATGCGCACCGAGATCCGCGAATTGCACCAGCGTCTGGGAACCACGACGGTCTATGTCACCCATGACCAGATCGAAGCGATGACAATGGCCGACAAGATCGTCGTGATGCAGGGCGGGCGGATCGAACAGATGGGCACACCGCTTGAGGTCTAT
>JAQCLA010000085.1 GCA_027592105.1 Pseudomonadota bacterium
TGGCCGGGACAAGGAACGGGATCACGATGGCGAAACGGTGGTATTCGGTCAGCGTCCTTTCGAACTTCGAGAAGCGGATTGCGGAACAGATCCGCACGGCTGTGGCTGAAAAAGGTCTCGAAGAGGTGATCGAGGAAGTGCTCGTGCCTGAGGAAGACGTGATCGAGATCCGTCGCGGCAAGAAAGTGACCGTGCCGCGCCGCTTCATGCCGGGCTATGTGCTGGTGCGCATGGAAATGACCGATCAGGCTTATCATGCGATCAATTCGATTGCGCGCGTCACCGGTTTCCTTGGCCCGCAAGGCCGCCCGATGCCGATGCGCGACGAAGAGGTGAATTCGATCCTCAACCGCGTTGAGGAGGGTGAAGCCTCGCCGCGCTCGACGATCACCTTTGAGATCGGCGAAAAGGTCAAAGTGGCCGATGGCCCCTTCGAAGATTTCGACGGCATGGTCGAAGAGGTCGACGAAGAGCATCAACGCCTCAAGGTGTCGGTGTCGATTTTCGGCCGTGCGACGCCGGTCGAGTTGGAATTCACGCAGGTGGCCAAGCAGGGCTAAGCGATTCCATTTGAAACATCGCCCGTTTCGCGTTACGCGGCGGTCCTTGTCGGATGCGGGTAACGCATCTGATTCATCGTGGGAGGTGCGGCGGTCGCGACCGTCAGACCGGACCACGTCCACAAAGGCCGCGGGGCGCGCCCCAAAGCTGTTGGTAAGAAGGAGCAGGCCAGATGGCCAAGAAGCTTATTGGTAAGATGAAGCTGCAAGTGAAGGCGGGGCAAGCAACACCCTCCCCGCCGGTCGGCCCTGCACTGGGTCAACGCGGCATCAACATTATGGAATTCTGCAAGGCATTCAATGCCAAGACCGCAGATTTGGAACCGGGCGCACCTTGCCCGACCGTGATCTCGTATTATCAGGACAAGTCCTTCACGATGGAAATCAAGACGTCGCCTGCGTCTTATTACCTCAAGAAGGCTGCTGGCCTGAAGCCCGTTGGCAAGCGCAACCGCCCCAAGGCCGCGACCAAGCCGGGCCGCGAGACGGTTGGCACGATCACGCTGGCGCAGCTGCGCGAAATTGCTGAGGCCAAGATGAAGGATCTCAGCGCGAATGATGTCGAAGCGGCGATGCAGATCATCCTTGGCTCTGCCAAGACGATGGGTATCGAGGTGAAAGGGTAAGTCATGGGTAAGATTGCAAAACGCCTACAGGCCGCCCGGACCGCCTTTGAAGGCAAGTCGGACATCTCCGTCGAGGAGGCCGTCGCGCTGATCAAGGCCAACGCGGCCGCCAAGTTCGATGAAACGCTCGAAATCGCGATGAACCTCGGCGTTGACCCCCGCCATGCCGACCAGATGGTCCGTGGCACGGTCAACCTGCCCAACGGTACCGGCAAAACGGTGCGCGTGGCGGTGTTCGCACGCGGTGCCAAGGCCGATGAGGCCAAGGCAGCCGGTGCCGATATCGTGGGTGCCGAAGACCTGATGGACTCCATCATGGGCGGCAAGATCGATTTCGACCGCTGCATCGCGACGCCTGACATGATGCCGATCGTCGGCCGTTTGGGTAAGATCCTCGGGCCGCGCAACCTGATGCCGAACCCCAAGATCGGCACTGTGACCATGGACGTCAAAGAGGCCGTCGAGGCGGCAAAGGGCGGACAGGTGCAGTTCAAGGTCGAAAAGGCCGGTGTGATCCATGCCGGTATCGGCAAGGTCAGCTTTGATGATGGCAAATTGGCCGAAAACGTCCGCGCCTTTGTCGATGCGGTCAGCAAGGCCAAGCCCGCAGGTGCCAAGGGCTCATATCTCAAACGTATCTCGCTGAGCTCGACCATGGGCCCGGGCGTGTCGATCAACCTCGACAGTGCCACTGGCAACTGAGCGTCATAAATCTGTCATCTGATGGAAGCGGGCAGCAATGCCCGCTTCTTTTTTATTCAAGGCGCGGATATCCGCCGCGTTTGTAGTGCCGATATGCCACAAAACCAAAAGGATCAGGCGGTTTTTATCCATGCGGTTGCGGTGTAATCGAAAGTTGTGCAACCTGCCCCAAAGTATGTACTTATGGAAATGGGGCAGTCATGAGAAACACGATTGGTGCAATCCTATTGGGTGGCGTCGCGGTTGTCGCAGCCGGTGCAGCGCAGGCAAACGGCGGCGCTTTGGTTGAAACGGGGGCCGCGCCTGTTGCGCAATTGGCCTTTCCATCCATTTTTGGTGTCGCCTCTGCCGTGCCGCCGCGTAGCGGTGGTGGTTTCGTCGCGCTGAGCTATGTGAATCCGCGCGGCGGTGTTTCGGGCAGCGATGGGGATGGCGATTTGTCCGTCGGCTACACCATCGGCAATCCGATCGATGGTGTCAGCGCCACTGTCGCGGCCAATATCCTTGGGCTTGAGCCCTTCGGCGAAGATGGCGCCTTGTCGGTCGCTTTCTCGCGCCTCGTGCATACGGGCGGCAATTCGATCACTTTTGTTGGCCTTGGCTTTGGTGATCTGCTCGGCTGGGGTGACGCGAAAAACAATAACGAGACCTATACCGTGTCTGTGTCGCGCCTGATGGGCATCACAACGGCGGGTGGGCGCGAGATTCCGATGCAGATCTCGGTGGGCTACGGCAATGAGACGACGATGTCCGATGATGGGCGCGGCACAGTTGGGCCGGGGGCATTCGTCGGCGTTGGTGTTGGTGTCACGCAATCCCTGTCGGCCAGCCTTTCTGCGACGGAAAGCCAGTTCAATGTTGGCTTCTCGCTGAATGTCGAACAGTTGCCGGGGCTTGGCCTCTCGCTTGGCATGTTCGATGTGACCGACAATACCAGCCGCCAGCAGGTGTCGCTTGGCGCATCTTTCTCGTTCTGACGTTCATATCCTCGCTGCCCGAAGGAGCATAATGATGGCTATTCGTAAATCGCTTGCATTAATCATGGCCGCTACCATCGCCATGGCCGCGCCAATGGCCCATGCTGGCGATCAAACCGTACCCAGCACGCCGTCGGTTTTTAGCCCTTCCTATACAACCGTGCCGGCATCGATCTTTTTGACGCCAAGCTTCACCACGATTATCGGGGCGGCTTCGTCAGGCACGCCGACGACCGTGACCCTGACAGGCGGCGCGGTTGTTACGGTCAATCCCAACGGCACCATTACCGTGACGCTGCCCGGTAGTGCGACCAACACCTTTTCGTCCGGCTTTGTCGCGTCGTTCTTCTCAGGCTATCTTCCCTAAGCGCGCAAAACTTTCGACGGGAGTGTTTGGCATCGGGGCTTGGCACCCGGTGCGATTATGTCTAGACACGGCACACGCAGTAAGCGGGCGATTCGTCGCTCGCTTTTTGCTTTCGTCCGAGACGGTGGGTTGGGTGTGATCATCCGTTAAATCCTGCCCGAGGCGGGATCAGGCCGAATACCTTGGGCTCACCGTTGAGCGCCTGGTGGTCTTGGACCCGTGACCAACGGACCAAAACCGCCGGAGCGATCCGGTAGAACTGAGCCGGGGGGTGACCCCCAAACTGGAGTAAACCTGTGGATAGAGCCCAGAAAGAGAAAGTGGTCGAGGAACTCGGCCAGATCTTCGAAAGCTCTGGCGTCGTGGTGGTTGCACACTACGAGGGTCTCACGGTTGCCGAGATGCAAGATCTGCGCGCCCGCGTTCGCGGTGCAGGCGGGGCCGTGCGTGTCGCCAAGAACAAGCTCGCCAAAATCGCCCTTGAAGGCACCGATGTCGCAGGCATCGCTGATCTTCTCACGGGCATGACCGTTCTCGCCTATTCCGAAGACCCGGTCGCAGCCGCTAAGGCCGCGGACGAGTACGCCAAGGCCAATGACAAATATGTCATCCTTGGTGGCGCGATGGGCGGAACTGTTTTGACTGCCGACGGTGTGAAGGCCGTCGCGAAGATGCCGTCGCGTGAAGAGCTTATCGCTCAGATCGTGTCTTGCATCGGCGCGCCTGCTTCGAACATCGCCGGTGCAATTGGCGCACCTGCTTCGAATATCGCGTCCATCCTCACCACGATCGAGGAAAAGGCCGCGTAAGCACCCGATCAAGACCCGCCGCTTGCGGCGTTGGAACACATTCATACATACGGAACCTGAAAAATGGCTGATCTGAAGAAACTCGCAGAAGAGATCGTCGGTCTGACCCTCCTGCAGGCGCAGGAACTGAAGACGATCCTCAAGGATGAATACGGCATCGAGCCCGCCGCTGGCGGCGCTGTCATGATGGCCGGCCCCGTTGGCGACGCCGGTGGCGCCGCTGCAGAAGAAAAGACCGAATTCGACGTCGTCCTCAAGGACGCCGGCGCACAGAAGATCAACGTGATCAAAGAAGTGCGCGCGATCACCGGTCTGGGCCTGAAAGAAGCCAAGGACCTCGTCGAGGCTGGTGGCAAAATCAAAGAAGCCATCTCCAAGGCGGAAGCAGACGAGATCAAGGGCAAGCTGGAAGCAGCTGGCGCCGTGGTCGAACTGGCCTAAGGCGAAGATACGGCTGGCCCAACACGGGCCGGTCGACACCAAATATAGCTGGGCCCAGAGCATTTCTGGGTCCAGCTATCGGCGTCTTGGCAAGGGCCCCATCAGGGGCGTTTTCCAAGACGGTGACAACAGGATCGGGATTTGCCGGTGGGACGGCAGACAGATTGATCCGTTACCTCTTGTTTCAGGGTGCCGTTCCGCCGAGGCCCCGGCGGCGTGAGCGGTGCAGCGAAACACATGGAAAGGTGCGTTAGAGCATGGCTCAGACCTACGCAGGCCAGAAGCGAATCCGCAAATACTTCGGCAAAATCCGCGAAGTCCTCGAGATGCCGAACCTCATCGAGGTTCAGAAATCTTCCTATGATCTGTTCTTGAATTCCGGCGATGGCCCCGCGCCGCGCGAAGGCGAAGGCATCATGGGTGTCTTTCAGTCGGTCTTCCCGATCAAGGATTTCAACGAAACCGCCGTTCTCGAGTTCGTCAAATACGAGCTGGAAGAGCCCAAGTTCGACGTGGAAGAGTGCCAGCAGCGCGATCTGACCTATGCCGCACCGCTCAAAGTCACGCTGCGCCTGATCGTGTTCGATGTCGATGAAGATACCGGCGCCAAGTCGGTCAAAGACATCAAGGAACAAGATGTGTTCATGGGCGATATGCCGCTGATGACGCCCAATGGCACCTTCATCGTCAATGGCACCGAGCGCGTCATCGTTTCCCAGATGCACCGCAGCCCAGGCGTCTTTTTCGACCATGACAAGGGCAAGACCCATTCGTCGGGCCGCCTTTTGTTCGCTTGCCGCATCATTCCCTATCGCGGCTCGTGGCTGGACTTCGAGTTCGACGCCAAGGACCTGGTGTTTGCGCGGATCGACCGTCGCCGCAAACTGCCCGTGACCACGTTGCTTTACGCGCTTGGCCTCGACCAAGAAGGCATCATGGATGCCTATTACAACACCGTCACCTTCAAGCTCGAGAAGAACCGCGGCTGGGCCACGCGCTTCTTCCCCGAGCGTGTGCGCGGCACCCGTCCGACCTTTGACCTTGTCGATGCCGCCACGGGCGAAGTGATCGCCAAGGCCGGTGAGAAGGTCACGCCGCGCACGGTCAAGAAACTGATCGAAGATGCCAAGGTCAGCGAGATCTTGCTGCCCTTCGACCAGATCGTGGGCCGCTACGCCGCCAAGGATATCATCGACGAGTCCAATGGCGCGATCTACATCGAAGCCGGTGAAGAGCTGACTTGGGAAACCGACAAAGAAGGTGATGTCACCGGCGGTACGCTCAAGGCGCTGATGGATGCGGGCATCACCGAGATCCCCGTTCTCGACATCGATAATATCAATGTGGGCGGCTATATCCGCACCACCATGGCGGCCGACAAGAATCTCAACCGCGACGGCGCGTTGATGGATATCTACCGCGTCATGCGCCCCGGTGAGCCGCCGACCGTTGAGGCCGCATCGGCCTTGTTCGATCAACTCTTCTTCGACAGCGAGCGCTACGATCTTTCGGCCGTGGGCCGGGTCAAGATGAACATGCGTCTCGATCTGGATGCACCGGACTCGCTGCGGACGCTGCGCCGCGAGGATATCATCGCCTGCATCAAGGCGCTGACCGAGCTGCGCGATGGCAAGGGCGACATCGACGACATCGACCATCTGGGTAACCGCCGGGTGCGCTCGGTCGGCGAATTGATGGAGAACCAGTATCGCGTGGGCCTGCTGCGTATGGAGCGCGCGATCAAGGAACGCATGTCCTCGGTCGAGATCGACACGGTCATGCCGCAAGATCTGATCAACGCCAAACCGGCTGCTGCGGCTGTGCGTGAATTCTTCGGCTCCAGCCAGCTGTCGCAGTTCATGGACCAGACCAACCCGCTGTCGGAAGTGACGCATAAGCGCCGCCTCTCGGCGCTTGGACCGGGCGGTTTGACCCGTGAGCGTGCCGGTTTCGAAGTGCGCGACGTCCACCCGACCCATTATGGCCGGATGTGCCCCATTGAGACGCCGGAAGGGCCGAATATCGGCCTGATCAACTCGCTCGCCACCTTTGCGCGGGTGAATAAATACGGCTTCATCGAAACACCTTATCGCAAGGTGCAAAACGGCAAGCTGACCGATGATGTGGTCTACATGTCCGCGACCGAGGAAATGCGCCACACCGTGGCGCAGGCCAACGCCAACCTCAGCGAAGATGGCCAGTTCATCAACGAGATGGTCAATACCCGCCAGGCTGGTGAATACACGCTGGCGCCGCGCGATCAGGTCGACCTGATCGACGTGTCGCCCAAGCAGCTGGTGTCGGTTGCCGCCTCGCTCATTCCCTTCCTCGAGAATGACGACGCGAACCGCGCGCTGATGGGATCGAACATGCAGCGTCAGGCCGTGCCGCTGTTGCAGGCCGATGCCCCCTTCGTGGGCACCGGGATCGAGCGCAAGGTTGCCATCGATAGTGGCGCGGCCATTCAGGCCCGCCGCGCCGGTATCGTCGATCAGGTTGACGCACAGCGTATCGTTGTGCGCGCGACCGCCGATCTGACCATTGGTGATGCAGGCGTCGATATCTACCGCCTGCGCAAATTCCAGCGCTCGAACCAGAATACCTGCATCAACCAGCGCCCGCTGGTGAAAGTGGGCGATCTGGTCGGCAAGGATGATGTGATCGCCGATGGCCCCTCGACCGATATGGGTGAATTGGCGCTCGGCAAGAACGTCGTCGTCGCCTTCATGCCGTGGAATGGCTACAACTACGAAGACTCGATCTTGATTTCCGAGCGGATAGGTCGTGACGACGTCTTTACCTCGATCCATATCGAGGAATTCGAAGTCGCCGCGCGTGACACCAAGCTGGGACCAGAGGAAATCACCCGCGACATCCCCAACGTCGGCGAGGAAGCCCTGCGCAACCTCGATGAGGCGGGCATCGTCTATATCGGTGCCGAAGTGGGCCCGGGCGATATTCTGGTCGGCAAGATCACCCCCAAGGGCGAAAGCCCGATGACGCCGGAAGAAAAGCTCTTGCGCGCGATTTTCGGCGAAAAGGCTTCCGATGTGCGTGACACATCCATGCGCCTGCCGCCCGGTGATTTTGGCACGGTCGTCGAAGTGCGTGTCTTCAATCGCCATGGCGTGGAAAAAGACGAACGCGCGCTGCAGATCGAGCGTGAAGAAGTCGAGCGTTTGGCCCGTGACCGCGATGACGAACTCGCGATCCTCGAGCGCAATATCTATGCGCGCCTGAAGTCCATGATCCTCGGCAAATCCGCGGTCAAAGGGCCCAAGGGCGTCAAAGCCGGTGCCGAGATCAACGAAGAGCTGCTTGGCACGCTGAGCCGTGGCCAGTGGTGGCAGCTTGCCTTGGGCGACGAGAAAGACGCCGCTGAAGTCGAGGCGCTCAACCAGCAGTTCGAGATGCAGAAGCGCGCGCTTGATCACCGCTTCGAGGACAAGGTCGAAAAGGTGCGCCGTGGCGACGATCTGCCCCCCGGCGTGATGAAGATGGTCAAGGTCTTCATCGCCGTGAAGCGCAAGCTACAGCCCGGCGACAAGATGGCGGGCCGTCACGGCAACAAGGGCGTCGTGTCCAAGGTCGTCCCGATGGAGGATATGCCCTTCCTCGAAGACGGCACACCGGTCGATCTGGTTCTCAACCCGCTGGGCGTGCCTTCGCGGATGAACGTGGGCCAGATCCTTGAAACCCATATGGGTTGGGCGGCGCGTGCCTTGGGCCTCAAGATCGACGAGGCGCTCGACGAGTATCGCCGCTCCGGCGATATGACCCCGGTGCGCGAGGCGCTGCGCCTTGCCTATGGCGACGATACCTATGAGGAGGCCTTCGGCGAGATGGCCGAGGAGCAGGTGTTGGAATCGGCCGGTCACGTGACCCGCGGCGTTCCGATCGCCACCCCCGTTTTCGACGGAGCGAAAGAGGCCGATGTCAACGACGCGCTGGCACGCGCGGGCTTTGATACCTCGGGTCAGTCGGTGCTTTATGATGGCCGTTCGGGCGAGCGTTTTGCCCGTAAGGTCACGGTGGGTGTGAAATACCTGCTCAAGCTGCACCACTTGGTGGACGACAAGATCCACGCCCGTTCGACCGGCCCATACAGCCTTGTGACCCAGCAGCCGCTGGGCGGTAAGGCCCAGTTCGGCGGCCAGCGTTTCGGTGAGATGGAGGTTTGGGCGCTTGAAGCTTACGGCGCCGCCTACACCTTGCAGGAGATGCTGACGGTGAAGTCGGACGATGTGGCAGGCCGCACCAAGGTCTATGAGTCGATCGTCAAAGGTGAGGACAATTTCGAGGCCGGCGTGCCGGAATCGTTCAATGTTCTCGTCAAGGAGGTCCGGGGTCTGGGCCTCAATATGGAACTCCTGGATGCGGAGGATGAGGAGTGAGCCGGATGCCGGGCTGAAGCCCGGCCTACGGCAAACGGGTAGGCCGGGCTTCAGCCCGGCACGCCCCATCCTTTCCGCAATATTCGAGGTATCAAAATGAACCAGGAACTCACGAACAACCCGTTCAACCCGCTGACCCCGCCCAAGGCTTTTGACGAGATCAAGGTCTCGCTGGCCTCGCCCGAGCGTATCCTCAGCTGGTCCTTCGGCGAGATCAAAAAGCCCGAAACCATCAACTACCGGACCTTCAAGCCCGAGCGCGACGGCCTGTTCTGCGCCCGTATCTTCGGGCCGATCAAGGATTACGAGTGCCTGTGCGGCAAGTATAAGCGGATGAAGTATCGCGGCGTCGTCTGCGAGAAATGCGGCGTGGAAGTGACGCTGCAAAAGGTCCGCCGCGAGCGGATGGGCCATATCGAACTGGCCGCACCCGTCGCCCATATCTGGTTCCTCAAGTCGCTTCCCTCCCGGATCGGCCTGATGCTCGACATGACGCTGCGCGATCTGGAGCGTATTCTCTACTTCGAGAACTACGTGGTGATCGAACCCGGCCTGACCGATCTGTCCTATGGCCAGTTGATGAGTGAAGAGGAATTCCTCGACGCGCAAGACGCCTATGGCTC